>JANOWX010000201.1:0-4690 GCA_031418175.1 Acidobacteriota bacterium
GCAATGTTGGCAGTGATTCAGGAGAAAGCGCAGCAGCTTTCCCCGCAAAAACAAGCGACGGTCATCCGCTTTATGGACGGGTTATTGCAAGAAGAAATGACACCGCTCACGCGTGGGCTGACCTTCGATTGGTGCGCCGGCCCTGATGACCCGCCGGTCGAAATGACTTCGGTCGAGATGCAGCACGAAGTGTTGGAATGGATGGCGCAAAAAGCGGAGGAAAATTTAACCAGGCCATGAAACTCTTGCTTGACACCAATGTGTTTCTCGAAGCCATCCATAACCAGTCGCAAGCGCTGAACGCGCGGTTGCTGTTGAATGATCGGCGGCACGAACTTTACCTTTCGATTTTCAGCTTGCATTCAATCGGTGTGGATCTTATGCGGAAGCGACTCGCAAAACGTTGGCAGCGTTTTTTGCGTGAGATGGTGCTTTCGGGACAAACCCAAACACTCACACTGCCAGTGACTGAGTTACTGCGCATTCCTGTGATAGCACAACAGTACTCACTCGATTTTGACGACGCTTACCAATACCTTACGGCCGAGCACTTTCAATTGACGCTCGTCAGCTTCGACAAAGACTTCGACCACACTCCGCGCGGACGCCAAACGCCCCAGGCGATTCTGCAAATCACCAACAACCCAACTCCGTAGGAAACGCAATGAAACGAATTGTTGCTGCGCTGTTAGTTATTGTTTTGCTTGCCCCGCTCACGTTTAACACGGCGAGCGCCGACACGCGCCCCGCGCCCGAAGACAAAGGCGCCACCGGTCTCGCGCTGTTGTTGCGCCGCCTGCAAACCATCGCCAGCGTCTTGCACACCGCCGCGCATCCCGATGATGAGTCCACTGACTTGCTCGCTTATTGCGCTCGCAAAGAAGGGGCGCGAACAGCCTATCTTTCGCTCAATCGTGGCGATGGCGGACAAAACAGTATCGGTCTTGAATTATGGGAAAACCTCGGCGTGTTGCGCACCGAAGAGTTGCTGGCCTCGCGCAAGATTGACGGCGCGGAGCAGTACTTCACGCGCGCCTTTGATTTCGGCTTCACGCGCTCGCCCGAAGAGACGCTGCAAAAGTGGAATCGAGAAGAAATCCTCGGCGATATGGTGCGCGTCATTCGCCGCTTGCGCCCTTTGGTGGTGGTGAATGGCTGGAGCGGCACCACGCAAGATGGACACGGCCAGCATCAGGTTGCCGGATTGCTGACGCCCGAAGCCATCAAAGCCGCCGCTGATCCGACGCGCTTTCCCGAACAGTTCAAAGCCGGCTTGCAACCCTGGCAGGTGCTGAAAGTATATGGGCGGCGTTTGGGCGGGCCGCGTGGTGAAAATAATGAACGGCCAGGTCTGCGCGCCGAATTTGACGTGGGCATCTTCGACCCTGTCACCGGGCGCTCTTACTCCGAAATCGCCGCCGACGGGCGCAGCCATCACCGCTCGCAGGACTTCGGACAAGTACAAATGCGCGGCACGCAGATGCGGCAGTTCGTGCGCTTGCAATCCGCCGTCAACGTTCCCGAAGTCGAAAAGTCCTTATTCGACGGCCTCGACGTGACCATCACCGGCCTCGCCAAATTCGCGGGCAAGGATGGCGAGCGCCTCCTGCCTACGATGCTACCCGCGCTCACGAGCATCAAAGAACACGCCGCAAAGGCGCTGGCCGAATACCGCATCGAACGTCCTGAATTGATCGCGCCGCACCTCGCCGCCGGCTTGCGCGAGACACGCGCCTTGCGCGAAGCGTTGAATACTTTGGGGGGCAATCTCGATCCGGCCACCAAAGCGACGGTGGATGACTTGCTCGCGCAAAAGAAACTGCAATTCGCCGCCGCGCTCGCCAAAGCGCACGGCGTTGTCGTGGACGCGCTCAGCAACACCGAAATCGTCGCGCCCGGCGAAGCCGTCGAAGTCACGGCCAACGTTTACCTCGGCGTGCGTGGCGCTGAAAAGCCCGCCGCGCAAATCAACTTGTACGGGCCGCCAGGCTGGCGCGTCGAAGTTGCCGGGGCCGAGGCCGAAGCGCCGAGCAACATCCCCGCGCCCTTCCGCAACCGCGAAGCGCCCGATGTCAAATCGCGTTTCAAAGTGACGGTCGCCAACGACGCGCCGCCCACGCAACCGTACTGGCTGTTGCAAGCGCGCACGCGCGAGCAATTCGATTGGCCGAAGGACGAAACCAGCGATTGGCCGTTCAATCAACCCTGCGCGCCGCCGCTGTTGCAAGCCAACGTCGAACTCGACTTGAGCGGCGAGAGCGTCGTCATCGTGCAACCGGTCGAATACCGCTACTCCGACAAAACCTTCGGCGAGTTCCGCCGCGAACTGAAAGTGGCTCCGGCGTTGACGTTGAATGTCAGCCCGTCCTTGCTGGTGGTGCCGTCGGGCGCGGCCAATCTCACACGCGAGATTTCGGTTGAGATCACGCACAACGCGCGCCGCGCCACCAACGGCGCCGTCAAGTTGCAAGTGCCCGCCGGTTGGAAAGTCAGCGGCGGCACAGCCCCGCTCGCCTTCACCAAACAAGGCGAAAAGACCGCGCGCACCTTCAAAGTCACCCCGCCCGCCGGCGCAACCGGCAACTTTGAACTCAAAGCCGTCGCCACGGCGGACGGGCGCGAATACGCGAACGGTTACACCAAGATCGAATACACGCACATCGAACCGCGCTATGTTTACAAGCCCTCGGTCAGCAAGCTCGAACTCTTTGACGTGCAAGTCGCGGCCAATTTGAAAGTCGGTTATGTGATGGGCAGCGGCGACGACGGCCCCGAAGCGCTGCGCCAACTCGGCGTTAACCCGCACCTCATCACCCCAACGGAACTGGCGGCCAGCGACCTCGCCGGCTACGACACGATCGTGCTCGGCATCCGCGTCTATGAAGTCAACGACACTGTGATGGCGAATAACAAACGGCTGCTCGATTACGTGACGAACGGCGGCACGCTGATCGTGCAATACAACAAGAACGAATACGAGACAGGCAATTACGCGCCTTACCCGATCAAGGTCGGACGCGGCGACCGCGTCACCGACGAGAACGCGCCCATCACCATCCTCGCGCCCGAACATCCGCTGTTTAACTTCCCGAACAAGATTACCGACGCCGACTGGAAAGGCTGGGTGCAAGAACGCGGCCTTTATTACCTGAGCGAATGGGACGCGAAATATACGCCGCTGCTGGCCGCGCCGAATGAGAAAGGCGAACCGCTCAAAGGCGGCCAACTCATCGCCCAGGTCGGCAAAGGGCAATACGTTTATACGGCGTATGCCTGGTTCCGCCAGTTTCCGGCGGGTGTGCCGGGGGCGTACCGGTTGTTTGCGAATCTGGTGAGTTTGCCGAAGGCTGCGATGGCGAAGGCGAAATAAACAGACGGATTGAAAACGAGCCGGAGCAAGGATGGCTGATAGTTGCCCGGCTGTATCCGCAGGTTGCCGCTATGCTACGCTCGGCGAATAGAAAGGAGTTGTTGGCGATGAACGCAATGAACGAACCTGCTACTGCTAGCCTGCCGATCACGGTTGATCCCGAAATCGTCAGCGGCGCGCCGGTTTTTGCCGGAACGCGCGTGCCGGTCGAAGCGCTGCTTGGCAATCTGGCCGCCGGGCTGACGCTGGACGAGTTTCTCGACAATTTTCCGACCGTCCGCCGCGAACAGGCGCTGGCCGTGTTGGAGTATTACCGGTCACTGTCGCAAACATTGGGGAAAGCCGCGTGAAGATTCTGCTGGATGAATGCACGCCGCACATCGTCAAAAAACGTCTGCCGCACCGTGACATCTCCACGGTGCAAGCGCAGGGTTGGGCCGGGATCAAGAATGGCCGACTGTTGCAATTGGTCGAACCGTTGTTCGATGTTTTCATCACGACCGACAAGAATCTGCAATATCAACAGAACCTGAGCAACCGGCGCTTGGCGTTCATTGTGCTGCCGTCGAATCAGGTGCCAACGGTTGCCAAGTTGATGCCCGCGATAGATGCCGCATTGATGACGATCAAGCCGGGCGACATTGTCGAAATTCCATTCCCGCCGTGAAGCAGTGGGGTTTTCAGGATGAGCACCAAACGTTTCCGCATCGCCTTCTCGTTTGCCGGTGAAAAACGCGAGTACATCGCCCAGGTCGCGGCTTTGCTCGCCGCCGAGTTTGGCGAAGACAAAATTCTTTACGACAAATATCACGAGGCCGAATTCGCGCGCTTCAATCTGGGCATTCGCCTGCCAAAGCTCTATCACGAAGAGTCGGACTTGATCGTCGTCGTCCTCTCGGCTGCTTACGATCAAAAGCAATGGACGGGTTGGGAATGGACGGCCATTTATTCTCACCTCACCAAAAACGCAGGCGATAACGTCATGCTCACGCGGTTTGATTACGCCCAGGTTGAAGGTCTCTTTGACGCGGCGGCCTTTGTCGAACTCGATCAAAAATCACCTGAACAAACCGTGACGCTCATTCTCGAACGCCTCGCCCTCAACGAAGGCAAACCCAAAGACCATTACACCAAACCTGAAGCCGCCGCTTCGCCCGTATTCAAATCGGCTGTGCCGAACAATCTGCCGCGCCTGCAATCGTTCTTTGGCCCCACCGCACATTTCCAACATTTTGCCTAAGCATTAGACCCCGCGGCGCGCACCGGGGGGTTTTTGTTTGTTGGGCCGGGGGGGATGGGGAAGACTTCGCTGGCGGTGCG
>JANOWX010000202.1:0-5176 GCA_031418175.1 Acidobacteriota bacterium
GTGCTGGAAAAACTGACCCAACTGCTCACACCCGCCTGGCCCCAAACGGCAGCCCCGGCCAATACCTCCTGAAACTACATTCAACGTCCGGCTAACAATTGCTGATTGCGGCGGGACAAAACCAAGCCGCTAATCAACTACAAAATATCAATCACTTCGTTGTCGCTGCTGGCGTAATACACGGAAAGCCCATCGGTCAATAAGTAGTTCTGTGCTTTTGCCAAGCTAATGCCATGCTCTTCTAAGTTACGCGCCACTTGCTGGATTTGTCGCAGTGAAAACCCTGCACGCTTCAAATCCGCGATGATCATCCCTTTTACGACTTCTGCTGCTGTATAAAACGAGACAGGCTTTCCAACGGCGGCTTTCACATCTCGCATTAACGGGCTGAGCAATTGTGACTTCGCCCAATAATCCACTTGCTTTCTTGAGATACCCGTCAGCCCTATCAACTCCGGCACGGTGTAGTGCCGCTTATTCAACTCGCTGATTCTCGTGGGAACCCGTCTCAATTCTGATGGCTTATTTGCTGTTTGATCGTGTCTTTTCATTGAGCCTCTCCGTGAGCAAATGCGAACACTTTTGCGCATTGTTAGGTTGAGCTGATGGTGTAGGCAATACGTGGCGAAACTTAATTGTGCGCATACCACGTTGCCCGCACCTCCCCGTGTTTTGCAATCTGTGCCGTTCGTACAACCGCACTTTCAGCGTATTCCGATTTGCTTCCGTCAAGCGTTCCAACGCCGCAATCGTCCGCCGCAATCGTCAGCCGTTCGTGTTCGCACAACAGCTTCAGAGCAGTACTCGCAACAGCTTTGCGCGCGCGCTCAGAAGCGCCTGATTATGCAATCCGAACGCGATAGCGTACAGTGGCTTCAGCGGCAGCGGGCTGAGATGAAGGGCAGCAAAGTTGAATACATTGAGATGTGTTGATGAAGTAAGGTGAGCGATGACAGCAGCAGGCAACCGACACGTACTGTCAGTCGCCCGCCACCGTAGCAGATGCGTTGCACAGATTTCACAGCCAGCATTGAGCGCTTTTGCGCCACGCTGACGGATGACACGGGGCGTGAATCAATGAAACAGCAGGCTGTGTTTTTCGGCCTGACCGGGAAGGCACTCCGGCGCGTGCTGACACTGGGCGCGCGCGTTGCGCCGAAGGCCGTGGGTTGAAGGAGCGGCGGGTAATTCATCCGCACGCAAGGTTACAGTCGCAAGAGATTTGAAAAGAAATATGCCTATTCGTTTGTTTGTTGGGAATCTTCCATACGATACGACGGAAGCGGAGTTGAGAGACCACTTCGCCGCCGTGGCTCCGGTTACTTATCTGACGCTCCCGCTGGATAGAGAAACCGGCCGGTCACGCAACTTTGCCTTTGTCGAGTTCGCTGAGCGCGCGCAGGCGGAAGAGGCCGTACGCCGTTTCAATAACCAGTTATTCAACGGCCGGCCGCTGGCGGTCAGTGAAGCCCGCCCGCGTGAGGAAGGCCGATCAACCAGCGCACCCACGCGCGCGCCGCTCTCGCGCTCCTACTCGACCGCTGAGCCAATGGGCGCGCCCCCGTCACCGTCCGGCGACAAACCAAACCGCAATTTCGGGCCGGATGCCGCACCGCCGCGCCGCAATAAAGGGAAAGGCGCGCCAAAATCAGAGCGCGGCTCGCAAGGGCCAATGCGTGAAGTTGTCAGCAGTCAGTTCGGCAGCGGAGAGGACGAGGATGACTATGATGATTTTGACGATGATGGCTATGACTACGAGGATGATAATGATGGAGCAACCGCAGAGGACTTGGCCGCTCACGTGAACGGGGCGGAGCGCGATGACGATAAATAACGTTGGTTTTTAGGTTTGGCTTTTAGGTTTGGCTGGCGCTGAATTCAACCGGAGGCTGAGCCGCTAGATTGCAATCAAAAATAACTACATGAGGAAATAACCAAGATGGCGAAAAAATCGCGGCCGACTTTTCAAAAGCGTGAGAAGGAGAAAGACCGCTTGCAGAAACAGAAGGACAAAGAGACACGACGGCTCGAAACGAAAGAGCGTAAAGCGACCGCCACGACGGCGAGCGGCGATGAAGACCCTGACCTCATTGGCATTCTTCCCGGCCCGCAGCCCTTACCTGAGGAATGGGCGTAGTAACACAATTTCAATCTATAGACCTCAAGAAATGGTTTTCCACGAAGACACACGAAGACACACGAAGACACACGAAGGCTCACGAAGGAAGAAAGATAAAAGACAAGGATGTCTGCTTCGTGCTTCTGCGTGTGTCTTCGCAACATTGGTACGGAACCGGGAGCGCGAGCGACCGGATGGACTCGTGCAGTGCGAGTTCAGGCAGCACCCGGTCGCTCGCGCTCCCGGTTCCGTACCGGCGCACTGCCCCAATGTTGTGCGGTTCGATTTAGCGCTTACCACGAGCATCCCCTCAAAACCGGCTTGAGGGATGTTCGTGGTAAGCCTTGCAGAATCTCTGAGCGGGTCAAGTAACCAGTGTCAGAAGGTCAGCCGCAAACCGAATTGCACCCGCCGCATCGCGTTCGCATTGGTGATGACGCCAAACGTAGCCGAAGTCGCTCCCGTCGGAACCGCCGTGCCGGGTTGTCCGAGACTCACCATGTTGAAGGCATTCGTCCCCTCGGCGCGAAAGCGCAGCTTGACGCGTTCGGTCAAAGTGAAATCGCGTGAGAGCGCGAGGTCTACGACGCGAAAGCCGGGGCCGTCGAGAATGTTGCGCGGCGAAGTTCCGTCAGTTGCGACGCCCGTCACGACGCGGTTCTGAACGAAGGCCGCCGTATTGAACCATTGCGCCGCCGTGGGATTGGCAATACGCGGATCGCCGATCAATTGCGCACGGTCGTTGGTTACGCCGTCCAGATTGGCGTCTACGTTGCCGTTGCTGATCGTGAAAGGCAGTCCGCTGCGCAACTTGATGATGGGCGAAATGCTCCAGCCGCTCAGCACATTACTCAAGACCGCGTTCTTGCCGTTGTAGTAATCAGGTTGATAATTGAAGTTCATGCTGAAGACGTGCCGCTGATCGGTGTCGGCGCGTCCGCGATCAAGAAAGAGTTTGCTGTAATTCTGCGCCAAGCCCTGCGTCGTGTTGTTATGAAGCTGCACGCTACTCAGGGTTTTGCTGAACGTGTAAAAGGCATTGAAGCTGACCTTACGGTTCATACGCATCTGGCTGGTCACTTGCAGCGCGTGATAAGACGCCTCTTGATCGGAATCAATTTGGATGACTGCGCCGAACGCCGGATTGGGACGCCGCGAAAGAATGTTCGCGCCGGCGCTGGTCGCAGTGGCGTTGACCACCGGATAATTTATGTCGCGTCCGAAGGGCAACTGTTGGCTGATCGTGCCGACATAAGCCGCGCTGACGGTCAGGTCTTTGGTGAGCTGACGTTGCAGCGATAGATTCATTTGATAAGTGCGCGGCCACTCGAAATCTGAAGCCACTACGGTTGCGCCGCCGCCCGTGACAAACGTTCCGCGATAAGGGAACGGATTGCCGCCCACGAAAGCGTTGTAAGGATTGCTGAGCGATGCGCCCAGCGGTACGCCTTGCGCATTCGTTCGTTGATTGATGTTCGTGAACGTCAGCCGCGTCGAGAAAGGCTGAGTGTTCGTCATCGTGTTCCATTCGTTGCCCGAAATGCTGCCGTAAAAAATGCCGAAACCGCCGCGCAGCGAAGTCTTGCCGTCGCCGAACGGATCCCACGCAAAGCCTATGCGCGGCGAAACGTTTTTGTAATTCATAGGAATGCCGCCACGCTCGACGCCCTCGTCGCCGAAAAACAACAAGCCCGTTGGCGCAATCGCATTCACTGCGGACTTGCGTCCCGGCACATAGTTCACAAAGCGATTGAGCGGATCAGTCGGCGGCGTCTGAATGTCCCAACGCAAACCTAGATTGAGCGTCAGGCGCGAATGAACGCGAACATCGTCCTGCAAGAAAAACGCTGTGTACCAAGTGTTGGTCAAACCCGTGACCGGCGCGTCTTGCGTGATCGCGCTGGGAATGCCGAGCAGGAAGTCGGCAAAGGCGTTGCGCGTCGCGCTGTTGTTAAACGTGAATACGCCGTAGTTGTTCAGCAGCGTTTGCTGAATGTCTTTGTTGAGCGAAAGCTCGCCGCCCAACTTGATCGAATGATTGCTCTTGTTCCAACTGAACACGTCGCGGATGGAATAGAAATTCGTACCCGCGACCGGCCCGCCAATGGCGTTCGACAACGTGAAGAAACCCGCCACCGCAATTTGCGGCAACGACGGAGCGCCCTGAATCGAAAACGACGAACCCAAATCGCCCAGCGAAGTCGCGGGCAGATTCAATCGTCCGCCGAAATTGCGGGTGTAAGTCATCCACGCCTGATTGATCTTGCTGGGGCTGATGACCCACACGTCGCTGAGATTGACGTTATGCTGCCGCCATTTGAATTGCTGAGTCGCCCACGGCAGGTTGCCGCCGCCCGCCCGCACCTGATTGTTGCCCGCCGTCGTGAAGTAATTAAAGGTCAAGCGATGCGCTTCGTTGAGTTGGTGATCTATCTTGCCCAGATATTCATTCGTGTTGAACGGACTGGGAACGTTGCCCTGCCAGCGGCTGGTGCCTGCAATGCCCGGAATGTTAGACAGCGGGATGAAATCTTTGACGATGCGCGCCGCCACCGGATCAATACGGTTCGGACAGATAACGCCGGTCACACCATTGCAAACAAAGACCGCGCCCGTCGCGGGATCGTTGGGTCGAGTGCCCGAAGCGGTAAAGTTGCCAGCGCGTTCTAGCTCAGTCGGTACGATGGCGTTGTTGAGAAAGGTGCTGGTGGTTTGGCGCAAGCCTGAATAAGAAGCGAAGAAAAAAGTCTTGTCGCGTTTGATCGGACCGCCCAGCGCGCCGCCGAACTGGTTGCGGCGAAAGGGCGACCGTTCTAACAACGAAGCGTAATCATTCGCGTTGAACACAGTGTTGCGCACGAACTCAAACAGCGAGCCGCGAAACCGGTTCGTGCCCGACTTGGTCAACACGTTGATGATGCCGCTGGCAAAGCGGCCATACTCGGCGTTGTAACTGTTGGTCTGCACCCGGAATTCCTGAATCGCATCGGGGTTCGGCAAGACGTTGCCGGTATTGCGCAGGTTGGTCATGTTGTTGCCGCCGTCGAGGTAATAGTT
>JANOWX010000203.1:0-2247 GCA_031418175.1 Acidobacteriota bacterium
CCGCGCCCGCCACTGCGCTGATGCAAGAGCCGGTTGATGCCGCCATCAACGCCAAAATCCGCGAGGAAGGCTTGCACCGTTCGCAAGTCGTCGAGACCTTCAGCTACTTCACCGAAAACATCGGCCCGCGTTTGACGGCCTCGCCCGCGTTCAAAGCCGCCGCCGATTACGCGCAGGCCAAGCTGAAAGCCTGGGGCCTCGACAACGCGCGCCAGGAAGCCTGGGAATTCGGGCGCGGCTGGACCCTAGACAAATTCAGCATCGAGATGGTCGAGCCGCGTTACATGCCGCTGATCGGCTATCCCGAAGCGTGGTCGGCGGCGACGGCGGGCGAATTGACTGGCGCGCCGATTTTCCTGGGCGACAAAAAGCAGGAGGAAGTCGAGCAGATGCGCGGCCAATTGAAAGGCGCGCTTGTCATGAGCCAGCCCATCCAGACTTCGTTTGAGCGCGCCGACCGTCAGCAACCGACTTCATTCGATCAGCCGGTCGCCATCGGCCAGCCGCGTCCACTAGCCGGGGCAGCCGGTTCCGCGCCTTTCATCACGCCGCAAAACATGGCGCGGCTGTTGCGCGAAACGGGCGCGGGCGTAGTGCTGCGGCCCAATCGCGGCGAACACGGGACGCTGTTTGTGCTGGGGCGCGACAACGGCGAGAACGCGCTGCCCAGCGTCGTGCTGAGCGCGGAGCATTACAACATGATCGCGCGGATGTTGCAGCGCGGTGTGGCCGTCAAGCTGCGCGTCAACGTCCAAACGCGCTTTCTCAACCAGGACAAAAACGGCTACAACGTGCTGGCCGAATTGCCGGGCACTGATGCGGCGCTGCGCGACGAAGTCGTGATGATCGGCGGGCATTTGGATTCGTGGCACTCGTCACCCGGCGCAACCGACAACGCGGACGGCGCGGCGGCGGTAATGGAAGCGCTGCGCATTCTCAAAGCCATCGGTGCGCGTCCCAAACGCACGATCCGCATGGCGCTCTGGGGCGGCGAAGAGCAGGGCTTGCACGGTTCGGCCAAGTACGTCGAGAAGTATTTGAAGGGCGACGCCAACAAGACGGCGCGCGACAAGTTCAACGTCTATTTCAATCTAGACCCCGGCACCGGGCCGATTTATGGCTGGTATCTCGAAAACAACGCCGCCATCAAACCGATCTTCGACGCCTGGCTGGAACCTTTCCGCGACCTGGGCGCGCGGCGCAACATCGCACAAGGCATCGGCAACACCGATCATTTGAGCTACACGCGCGCGGGGCTGGCGGGCTTCAATCCGGTACAGGATTATGTGGATTACGACGTGCGCACGCATCACACGAACATGGACACGTATGAGCGCGTGAAGGCGGAGGATTTGAAACAGTGCGCCATCGTGCTGGCGTCGTTTGCCTATCACGCGGCGGTGCGGGCTGAGCGGCTGCCGTTGAACAGCGCGAAATAACCGGCAACTGGCTTACGTGA
This sequence comes from Acidobacteriota bacterium, assembly GCA_031418175.1. Lineage (GTDB taxonomy): Bacteria > Acidobacteriota > Blastocatellia > RBC074 > RBC074 > JACPYM01. The sequence goes on from JANOWX010000203.1 coordinate 1,460, forward strand.
TGGCTCGTGAACAGCAAAGCCCCATAGCACACCTCCCCGCTGCCGCCGGCGCGCCTGAAGCGCTGCTCCGGAAACAGGAAACTCCCGTGCAAGGTCTTCGGCGTTAGCGGCGTCCGCCCGTTGCACTGTAAGTCGCCGCTTTTTTTTCCACGACAATCCGGGCCGCCAGCGCCGCCAGCCGGAAAGCTTCTTCGAGTTCGACCAAAGCCGTCCGCCGAAACTGCTCCACCGCGCCTTCGATCTCAGCTAACGTTCGCAACTCGCTGCCCCATTCATACACGCGCTCCGCTCCCAGCGCCTGCCCCAGTTCAGCCTCTACCCGCAGTCTGATTCGTGCCATTTGCTCGCTCCTCTATTGGTTTGTTGCTTTGCGCTTTGCCCGCGCACTCGCCGGGGCCTTGCTTGCCACTATTTCACCTCAGATTTATTTACAGGAAGATTTTTTTTGAGACGAGCCGGGAAATACCCGGAACCAGGCGCATCTTTGACAATTAGGCAGGACAGGGCAGGGCAGAACTCAACGTTTTAGACTCGTATGTGTCCGTGAATGTGTCCGTAAAGCAAAACGGGCATCATCGTGATGCCCGTAAGCGGTTGATGTAGCTAATCGGGGCGAGAGGATTTGAACCTCCGACCTCTCGGTCCCAAACCGAATAAATTCTCTTGCCTGCTCTATCCATAATGCCATTTTCCTAATGTTTTTACCATTTTCTTACTCCCGTTACTTCAGCGATTCTCCCTCTTTAGTAGGCTTATGTGGGACAGAATGTGTGACAGCCAAGTGACAT
>JANOWX010000204.1:0-2031 GCA_031418175.1 Acidobacteriota bacterium
TGCGTTGGGCGCAACTCACGCTGGTTGAAAATGACCCCGGTCAATACGATCCAAACTTCTGGCTGGACTACTTCAAGCGCATCCACGCCGATGCTGCGTGCCTCAGCGCGGGCGGTTGCGTCGCGTACTATCCCACCAAAATTCCCATGCACTATCGCAGTGCGTGGCTGAAAGACTCTGATCCGTTCGGCGAATTGTTGGCCGGATGTCGCAAGCAAAATATGGTCGTGCTGGCGCGCACCGATCCGCACGCGGTGCATCAGGACGTGTACGACGCGCATCCTGATTGGATTGCGGTGGATGCTGAAGGCAAGAAGCGGCGGCATTGGGCTGCGCCAGAATTGTGGGTGACGTGTGCGTTGGGGCCGTACAACTTTGAGTACATGACGGAAGTCCACAAAGAAATCATGACGATGTACAAACCGGACGGCATTTTCAGCAATCGCTGGGCTGGTTCGGGGATGTGCTATTGCGAACATTGCCAGCGTAATTTCAAAGCGGCCTACAACATGGATTTGCCGCGCACAAACGATCCGCAAAATCCGGCGCAACGCAATTACCTGCAATGGAAGCAGCAACGGCTCTTTGAAGTTTGGAAATTGTGGGACACCGAAATTCGCAAGATCAATCCGCAGGCACGCTATATTGCCAATTCAGGCGGTGGCGCGCTCAGTTCGTTGGACATGAAAACGATTGGCGAAATTTCCGCGACGTTGTTTTCTGATAAGCAGGCGCGGCGCGGGCTGACGACTCCGTTGGCGAACGGCAAGAACGGCAAGGAATATCGCGCTACGATGGGGCGTAAAGCGATTGGCGGCATTTTCAGCGTCGGCGTAGAGGAACCCTATCGCTGGAAAGATTCGGTGCAAAGCGAAGCCGAAATCCGCATGTGGGTGGCGGAAGGAACCGCGAACGGCTTGCGCCCGTGGTTCACGAAATTTTCCGGCACGCTCTATGACAAACGCTGGCTGAAAGTCGTCGAAGACATTTACAACTGGCATTACAAAGCCGAAAAATACTTGCGCAACGAGTCGCCGATTGCCCGCGTAGCGATGGTCTACTCGCAACAAACCGCGACGTTTTATGGCGGCACGCGCGCGCAAGCCAAAGTCGAAGATCACACCGAAGGCTTTTACCACGCCCTCGTCGAAGCCCGCATTCCGTTTGAGATGGTGCATGACAAATTGCTGGACGCGGCGCACACCGATCCATTCAAGCTGCTGCTCCTGCCAAACATCGCCGCGTTGTCAGAGCAGCAATGCCATCAACTGCGCGAATACGTGCAACGCGGCGGTAGCATCGTGGCGACGCATGAAACGTCGCTCTATGACGAATGGGGCATGCGACGCAAAGATTTTGGCTTAGCCGATTTGTTCGGCGCGAAGTTCAAAGGCCGCCTCGAAAGCCCGATGCAGAATTCATATTTGCAGTTGGAGAAAGATGCGGCAGGCAAATATCACCCAATATTGACAGGCCTCGAAGACGCCGGACGCATCATCAACGGCGTGTCGCGTGTGGATGTCGAGGCAACGGAGAAAACCGCAATGCCATTGACGGTGATTCCTTCGTATCCTGATTTGCCGATGGAATTAGTGTATCCGCGCATCAAGAATTCCGGCATTGCAGGCGTGCATTTACGCGAAGTGGGAAAGGGGCGCGTTGTCTATTTTCCGTGGGACATTGACCGCACGTTTTGGGAAGTGATGTCGCCTGATCACGGCCAACTGCTCAGCAATGCCGTGCGCTGGGCGTTGAATGAAGAGCCGTTTGTGACCGTGACGGGCGCGGGAATGATTGATGTGACCGTGTGGAAGCAGAAAGAATCAATGACCGTGCATCTGGTCAACCTCACGAACCCGATGATGATGAAAGGACCAATCCGCGAATTGATTCCGATTAGCGAACAGAAAGTGCGCGTTCGTTTACCGCAAGATAAGAAGGCGAAGAAAGTACAATTGCTGGTCAGCGGCAAATCACTTCGCGCAGAAGAAACCAATGGGTATTTGTCTGTGACGGTGCCCACGATATTGG
>JANOWX010000205.1:0-2791 GCA_031418175.1 Acidobacteriota bacterium
GGCGGTGCTGCGCAAGCGCCAGGGAATCAAGGACGGGAGGTAAGGCTGAAAACGGCTGTCAGGATTTGCCGCAACGGCTGTGAACCGCCCGTCGGTAATGTGCCAACGGGCGGTTCCAGGCGAGCTTGGTTGGCGCTGCTCACACGGCTTAGATCGTGAGCTTGGCACCGTCGAACTTGGTCAGCGTCAACTCGAAACTATCGTTGTAGATAAGCAACTCTCGCAGCGTCAGCACTGTTTCGCACGGGCTACGCTAACGTCGGCCACGGCTGTCACCCTCTTCCCCAGCGAGCCAGAGGAAGCTTCTGGTGACTGACCGTCCGCCGTCGGCATTGACGATGGCCATTCTTACCCTTTTACCGTCGCTGCACAATTCCTGCCAAGCACCAGGTGAAAGGACGTAAGACTGTCTATCGCCCATTTGCGTATCAGTGAGCAACTTGCCGTTGATTTCTATGGAAGCCCCGGGGCGCAGGTCGTTGCCGGCGATGATTAATCTATCGTCGTTCACCCGAATCGTCGAAATGGTGGGAGACGACGGCTGCAGCAAATTATTGTTGTTAATCAACCCGACAGTGATCTGACACATCTCTTTATCGGAGACCGGCCCAAATTTAATATCTATCGGCGGGTGATTGAGCTGGCGCACAAAATCGGCCGAATTGTCGTAGAAGGCACGCACATTGATCCGCGTTCCGGCGGGCAGACTGATCGGCTGTTTGAGCAGGTAGTTGCCCTGGTGCTTGAAATCATATTCGACATCAATCAGGCACTTCTTATCGCCGTTGGGCAACAGCGCCTCGGCTACGAAGTCAACCCCAAACTGATGCATATGCGGCGCCATCGAATAGATCGTGATCGGATCAGCGAAGGTCTTGATCGCATTCACCTCGTGGCGCGTGGCGCCCGCCGGAATGACGAAATTTTCGTTGTTGACCCGTGTCGCAACGCGTTCATAGTAAACCGGCGCGCGCGCCCAGCGTATCCCGATAGTGGTCTGATCCATGACTACTTCAGGCTGCCAGGTCGTGTAGTGAATTTCCATGATCAGACAGGCACCGCGCGGAACCTTGATGCCGATGCCAGTCGGCAGCTTGATCGGATTCGTGCCCGGAAACCACATGCCGACCAACTCCGTCGGGTAGGTGAAATCGCCTTCGAACCCCGCGCCGGTGATTTCCGGATTCGAGGCGGCAAATCTCTTCTCGTGATCGAGCGACCCGCAGGTCGGATCAATGAAGAGCGTCACGTGATGCACGACATTGATCTGCCGGCCCAGGTCGCCCGTGCCCACCAGCGCCTCGAAGCTGGTAAAGTAACGATCAGCCTCGTAATCGGTTTTGATGGGAAAGCGGCGGAAGAAATCTTTATTGAGCGCGGCCGGCACTCTAAAACCGTTCTTGCCGTTGTCTATCGTGAGGTCCGGCTCACCGGCTCTCCAATCAGTGTAATTGCTACCATAGTCTTGCTGGTCATCATCGAAGGTCATGGGCGGCGGCATATCGGCGTGGTTTCCTTCCGGCGCGCCCGCATCAACCCATTCCGCAATCATGGCGATTTCGCTGTCCATCAGGCGGCGCGGGCCTTCAAAGGTATCCACCTCTCCGCAGCCGGTATCAAGGCGCGCCGCGAAGACGCCATGCGGCATGCGGCGCGCGACGACCGCCGATTTGATGGCCTTGGCATACCGATAAGCCTCTTCGTATTTCATCAGCGGGAAAGGCGCATGCCCGTCCTGGTGATGACAGCGCTGGCAGTGGTTCTGCATCAGCCGCACTACTTGATTCGAGAAGGTGGCCGCCGCAGTGAGCCGGGCCGCCTGTGTTTTACTTTGGTTGTCCTCGCTCAAGGCGAACCAGGACACCAGGAACAACAAAACGATTGCGAACATCACGAATCTCTTCATACTTCTATTCCTTTCACCACGTGTTTTGGACGCCGGGGAATTCAGGCGCAAACGCTCCCTCTGTCGCCTCACCGCGATACGGTAAGGGGAATCATCGTTCGCTACTTTGGACTCAACAAGATTACGCGAAGGTAAGCTAACGGGATGCGCTTACTCGTGGGTGCTCAGGGAAGCCGGTCGGCGAAGAGTATTTTTGTAAGGATCGCCAAACTGGTTCCATCTCGACCAGCCTCAAGTTATCACGGCTGAAAAACTTGTGGCAAGGTTTTTTGATGTAATCACGTCCGGCGCGTGTATTTTTGGTAGTAGCCCGCCACGACCGGGAACAGCAACACCACCGCCAACAAGACGCCAAATGCACGCACAAAGCGCGGACTGCTCGCCCGTTGCCGCAACAACGCAAAAGCCACGGCCAAAACACCCACGACACCCGCAATCACGTGTGCCGTCGAAACCCAATGCAAGGGCTTGCGCGCCGTCAGAAACGGAGCCGTCATGCCAAACGCCAGGATGGCAACGCCCAGTCCGCCACTAAGCAGCAGGATCAACGCGCTCAGCCGAAATGGGGCATTCAAACGTCCGCGCCAACGACCGTAGAAACAGCATGAGCAGCACCCAACCGCCCACAAAATGCAGCCCGATGTTGGCGATTTAAAAGATTGTGGATAATCCGAAGGCCGCGAAATATGAGCTATTAAGTAGCAGGAACAATAAAAAGCCGATGGTCAGCAATTTGGTTAAGCGGACGTTCTCAGTTGATAGCAAACCACGCTGCATTTTCTTGGACTCCAATGCCATGTCGCGTGTCTCAGCCCACTTGCGGGAGCGGGCGGCAACCGTGGCACAGCCACTGTTCAATCAGGTTTCTGATTATGATTTTGAGAA
>JANOWX010000206.1:0-2931 GCA_031418175.1 Acidobacteriota bacterium
GGAAGGACTGCGCTCCCAGGGGGTAAGTCGTTGCCATTGTCTTTACGGTTTACTCGACTTGACACGGGCGAGCGGTGGTTCGAGCGGCGCTTCGTATTGCGAAGCCGGCCACTCGCTCAGGCGCAGGCTCTGTTGGAAATCCGCCGCCGCCTCTGCGCCTTTGCCCAGCGCCTTCCAGACACTGCTGCGGTTGAAATAAGCCAGCTTGAAATCGGGCCGCAGCTTGATGGCTTGCGTGTAGTCGCTGAGCGCGCCCGGCAGGTCGCCATAAACTTTGCGCGCCAACCCGCGATTGTTGTAAAGCTGCGGCAAGTTCGGCGCGCGCGCGATGGCCCGGTCGTAATCGCGCAAGGCTCCCTCCAAATCGAACTGATCCTGTTTGACGCCCGCGCGGTTGTTGAGCGCCGCCACCGATTGCGGATCAAGCGCCAGCGCCTGATTGAAATCGCTGAGCGCCGCGTCGTATTCGCCCAGGTTGAGCCAAGCCAGTCCGCGATTGTTCCAGGCCAGCGCCGCTTGCGGATCGAGCGTGATGGCGCGGCTGTAGGCGTCGCGCGCGGCTTCGTAATCACCTGTATTCATGCGGGTGTTGCCGCGTTTGAGGGCCGCCGCCAGATGGCGCGGGCCGTAGCGCAACGCCTGCTCGAAATCGCGCAGCGCCGCGTCCCACTCGCGCTGGTCGTAACGCACCAGCCCACGCCAGTAATACAGCGTCGCCGGATCAGTGCCGCTGTCAGGCTGCGCTGCGCGGCCAATCGGCACGGTGGGCACGCTGGCCGCGAAGTTTTTGATAGCTTGCTCAAAGGCCGCCAGCGCGCCCGGCAGATCGCCGTTTTGATAGCGTTCGACGCCGTGTTGGAAGGCATCCGGCGCGGCGGCGCGGCGCGCTTGCTGGGCTGGCGCGGACGCGCAAACGAGCAGTAACACGCCGAGCGCCCCGCCAAGCTTGGTTGTGAATTGTCTTGGCATAATTGATCTCCTGGGGATGACCCTTTCAGTGGTCTTCAGTTACAATCCGCCCGCCGGCAAATGCCGCCGGCCCGGATCAATGGAGGAACTGCGATGACGACGCTGGAACAAGTAATCGAAACCGCGCGAACGCTGCCGTCCGCTGACCGCCGCCAGTTGCGGCAGTGGTTGCAGGAACAGGAACGACAGGACGCCGCACCGCTACCAACCGCAGCAGCCGCGCCGCCGCGCCAGCGCGAGACGGTGGAAGAGCAACTCGCGCGCTACCGCAAGGCGATGGACTGGATTGACGAACACCGCGCCGAATACTTGGGTCAATGGGTCGTACTGGTCGGCGACCGGCTCATCAGCCACGGCTTTGACAGCCGTCAGGTTGATCAAACAGCTAAAGCCGCTGGCATCGAAGTCCCTTTCATCGCCTTAGTGGGCGAGGAACCGGAAGCCTTCATGACCTATATGGTTGGATTACCGTGATGACCTATCAACTCAGTTTCAGCGTGAGCCACGCTTACGACTCGCGCGCGGCGGACGTCAACGTGCCCGTCACACTCCGATCTGGCGCAGAGACGCGGGAAGCAACCGCCAAACTGGACCCAGGCTCGACTTTCTGCATCTTTCAACGTGAACTCGGCGAAAAGCTCGGTTTCGACATCGAGTGTGGCATGCCGCAACGCATCGGCACGGCCATGGGCAGCTTTCTCGCCTACGGCCACGAAGTCACGCTGATCACGCTCGGCATTGAACTCGTCGCCACCGTCTACTTCGCTGCCGCCGAACATTTCCCGGTCAATGTGCTGGGCCGCGTCGGCTGGCTCAATCGCGTGCGCCTCGGCCTGATTGACTATGAGAGCCGCTTGTATCTGAGCGATAACAACGATCCGGCGTAGCGAGCAAAGCAGAAGGGGGAGCGTGCGCGGCTGATCGCTGGGCATTGCGTCCCTTGCCAAGCTTCAGGGCCGCTCAACGCTCCCCGCTGCGGTTATTTCTGCCCCTCCGGCCGGATGCTCAGTTCCGGCACGTAACGATAGACCGCCGTTTCGCTATGCAACACGATCCCGGCGGTCTTCACCCCAATCCTGCCAAACCCTGCCAGCGTGGCCGCCTGCGCCTCTTTCTCCAACTCCTCAAACGAATCCACTGGAATCAGCGCGCGGTACTCGCTGCCGTCGCCGCCGAGCACGACCTTGCTGATCAGAATGCCTTTGCTCCAGGCCTTCTTGGCGATCGGCAGCAGGTCGTTTTTGAGGAAGCTCTCGTATTCCGCCGTGCGGCCCGGCGCGACGGTGATGGTGACGGCCAGCGCCAGTTTGCTGGGCGGCGCGCCGGGGTTGGGGATGATGCTGAGATCGGGCCGCAACTGCACGATGTACGCGCGCGAACTGGCGATCAGCCGCAGCCACTTCGCCGTCCACGCCCGATTGCCTTCTTGACCCAACGCCTTGTTGAGCGGGCCGGGTTCGTCGAACTGCTTCAGGCTCGCCACCGGCTCGACGAAGAGGTACTCCACTGCGTCGCCGAAGGTGGCTGTCACGACGGCGTTGCGCAGTTTGACGCCGCCTTTCTTGAGGGCCGGCAGCGTTTCGTTTTGCATGAAGGCGCGATACTCCTGCGCCATTTCGGGTTTGACCTTGGTCACGCGCACTGAATAGAACTGCGGTGCGGGCGCTTGGGTTTGCGCGTTGCCAAGCGGCGCGAGCGCGGCCAGCAACAGGCCGCGCAGCGCGGCGCGGGTGAATTGCGCTGCGAGATGGTGAACTACGTGTGTCATGATTTTGCTCCTGGTTGAATTTGAGGTGACCTTTGCAGTCGCGTTTGGTTAAAATCCGGTCGTGGTGAATGCCAGTAACCGGAGGGAAAATGTGATGACGACGCTCGAACAAACGATTGAAACCATCAGAGCTTTGCCGCCTGCCGACCGCCGCCAATTGCGCGAATGGTGGCAGGAGCAAGAGCGACCTCAGG
>JANOWX010000207.1:0-6761 GCA_031418175.1 Acidobacteriota bacterium
CTGATCAATACCGGCGCAATCGTCGGCCCGCGCATTCATTTCGCCGTGCGTATGACCACGCCGCACGGCCACGGCGCAGAAGGCGGACGCGGCGATTTCTTTTCGCTCGAAGTCACGACGCCACGCGAAGCCCGCGCCGCCGTCAAAAGCGTCCTGTCGTACCAGCCTGACGCGATCAAAATTTTCACCGATGGCTGGCGCTACGGCGCGGCAGCCGACATGACCAGCATGAACGAAGACGCCATCGCCGCCATCGTTGACGAAGCCCACAAAAACAACCTGGAAGTGCTGACCCACACCGTCTCGCTGGACAAGGCCAAACTCGCCGCGCGCGCTGGCGTAGACGTGATCGCCCACGGCATCGGCGATAAAGACGCGGATGAAGAGCTTTTCAAATTGATGCATGAAAAAGGCACGACCTATGCGCCGACGCTGGCGGTTTATGAACCGCGTGGCCGCGACATACTGACGCCGTTGCTGGCCGCTGTGATGGAGCCGGTCGTCTTGCAACGCATCAATCCGCCGCTGGTTGCGCCGCAAAATCCGCCGCTCAAACCCGCCGCCGGTTCGGCTGAAAACGGCGATGCGCCCCGCTTGCGCCGTTGGGCCATCATGCAACGCAACACGGCGGCGCTGCGCCAGGCCGGCATCAAGTTCGGCACGGGCACAGACGCTGGTGTCACCGGCACACATCACGGCTGGGCCACGCAACGCGAATTGCAATTGCTGGTCGCGGGCGGATTGACGCCACTCGAAGCGCTGACCGCCGCCACCGGCAACAGCGCCAAAGCGCTGCACGTTGAACATGAGCGCGGCATCATCGCACCCGGCAAGCTGGCGGATTTGCTGCTGATCGAAGGCGCGCCGCACCGCAACATCCACGACATCGAAAAGATTCGCCACCTGTTTTTAGGCGGGCGCGAAATTGACCGCACGGCACTCGCGCGCGGGATTGCCGCGCCAGGCATCACCAAGCTCCCCGCCATTACGGCGCAAGAACGCATTGATGATTTTGAGAGCGCCAATGGCCGCAGCTTGCTCGATACGCGCTGGGTCAATGGCACCGATGCGGGCGTTGATGCTTCGTTGATGACTTATGGGCGCATCTTACGAACCGAAGGCAATCACGCGCTTTCGATCAGCGGCAAGCTGGCCGAAAAAGAGCGCCCTTACCTGCGCATCAGCGTGCCGCTCAGCCGGGGCGCGGTCGAACCCGTGGATGCCCGCGCGTTTCGCGGTGTGCGTTTCGAGGTGCGCGGCGAAGGCAATTACACGTTGCTCGTGCCGACAGCCAGCGTGCGCGACAACGCGCATTTTCAAGCGTCATTCAAAGCCTCGGCGCAATGGCAAAGCGTTTCGATAGATTTCGCCACGCTAAAACAAAACAATGCGCGAATGCCGGTGCAATGGACGGGCGCGGATTTGCTGATGCTGACCTTCGAGGTTGTGCGGCCAGCAGGCAGCTTTGCGTAGCTGGAGCTTGATAACGTGCAGTTTTACAAGTAACGCTGAAGTCTGGACACATTTTGAAAAGAGGAAACCAAGCACCTCAATACGGAGGAACTTTGATACGCGGATTTTCGCGGATTTTCTTTTGGTTGATCCGCGCCGATCCGCCGCATCCGCGTCACCCGCGTATCCATTCCCCTCTCACTCTCAAAAGTGTCCAGACATGAGCAAGTAACGAGGATTTATCAATCAACAACGGAGAAACTATGAAAACCAACGGACTCTATCAAAATCTCGACAACTACATCCGCGACGCCCGCGCCGAATTCGAGGACAAGCTCGCCACGCTGGTCGAACTCCCCAGCATCAGCAGCGACCCCGAACGCCAGGCCGACATCCGCAAGTGCGGCGAGACGGCTGCGCAATACCTGCGTGCCCTCGGCGCCGAAGCCGAATGCGTCGAAACGCCCGGCAATCCCGTCGTCTTCGGCTCGCTCGTCACCGGCAAGGACAATCCGACCGTGACCATCTACAACCACATGGACGTGCAACCCGCCGATGCCAGCGAATGGCACAAGGCCCCCTTCACCTTTCACAAAGTCGGCGACCGCTACGAAGGGCGCGGCACCACCGATGACAAAGGCCCCGCGCTGACGGCCATGCTGGCCGTGCGCTACGCCGTCGAACACGACATCCCGCTCAATTACAAATTCATCTGGGAGCTGGAAGAAGAGATCGGCAGCCCGAACTTTGAGCACTTCATCAAAAACAACAAAGCGCGGTTGCAGACCGATTCGATCCTGGTTTCCGACACGATCTGGATTTCGCGCCAACAGCCCGCCGTGCCCTACGGCTTGCGCGGCTTGCAAGGTTTTTTGTTCAAGCTGCAAACGCATGGCAAAGATGTGCATTCGGGCCTGGTCGGCGGCGTCGCGCGCAACCCCATCGGCGAACTGGCGCAAGTCATCAGCCAGTGTTACGACGCCAAGACCGGCAAGGTGAAGATTCCAGGTTTTTACAATGACGTAGTGCAACCCACCAAGGCCGAGGTCGCCAGCTTCGTCAATTCAGGCTTCACGACCAAGGGTTATCAGAAGGCGCACGAATTGAAATCCATCCGCCCGAATTTGAAGACCGAGGCTGATGTGCTGAAAGCATGCATGGCGCTGCCGACCTTTGAGGTGCACGGCATCACGGGCGGTTACAGCGGCCCCGGCGTCAAAACCATCGTGCCCTACCGCGCCGAAGCCAAGATCAGTTGCCGCCTGGTCAACAACCAACGCCCCGAACAAATCGTCAAGCTGGTCAAGGCCTTCGTCAAAGGCCTCAACCCGGACGTGAAGGTCGAGGCGATTCAGAAGCTGGAACCCTTCCTCGGCACCTTCGTTGGCCCCTATTCCGACGCGGCGCGCGTGGCGATGAAATTCGCCTTTGGCAAAGACCCGGCCTTCACGCGCGAGGGCGGCTCCATCGGCGCGATTGTGACGATGGATAAATACCTGAAAGCGCCGTTTACGTTTTTGGGTTTGAGCCTGCCGGAACACGGCTATCACGCGAAGAACGAGAATTATGATTGGCGGCAGACGGCGGGCGGGATCAAGATGTTTGTGAAGTACTTTGAAGAGATTGCAAAACTATCCTGAGACCGGTAACCGGGCTTTACGTTGGCGATAAAGCCCCGTGTTACAACTGTGGGTCAGAAGTAATTGTTCATCATGAGATGAACATGGCTATCGAAGAATGTCCTGCTTAGACAGCAGCTTTAGAGACTTGTCGTAGGTCGTCAAGGAATTCCGAAGCCGGAGCGGTGCTCGTCACGAGCAAGTAATCCCGCGCGCGCGTACACGCCACATAAAGCAGGTGGCGTTCTGTGTTGTAGACCTCTTCCAAATCCGCCTCATCGGCCACAGCTTCGATCCGTGCCTGCGAAGGGATGATCTCATCATCGCAAGCCATCACGACCACCGCACGAAATTCCAGCCCTTTGGCCAAGTGCATGGTGCTCAGCGAAACGAAACCGCTGGCCGTTTCGACGTTCTCGTCAAGTACCTTGAATTTCAACCCGGCAGCCTCGACTGCTGTTTTCGCTCGATCCAGTTCTGCCTCAGAACGGACGAAAACGCCAATTTCATCCAGGCGCACACCTTCTTTGCCGCGGTCAGCCAGCCAAGCGCTGACAGCGTTCGCTTCATCCTCGCTACTATCGAAAATCTGAATCGCTGGAGGTGGCCCGTTGAATACTGAAATGGTGTTGCCGCGTTCTTCCGTATTGCCGTCCACGTCGGAAACTTCCGGCCCCAACAAGCGGTCGGCTTGCTGTCTGATCTGGTGCGAGGTGCGGTAATTGATATGCAGCGTGCGCGAACGTCCGCGAATGTCCACACCCAGCGCCTTCCACGAAAACGGTTGCTGAAAGATGCGTTGGCCCAAATCGCCCGCGAAGAAAAGTCCGTTCGATTGATCCGCTCCCAACGCGGCCAGAAAGCGCAACTGCGGAATGCCGACATCTTGCGCTTCGTCTACAACAGCAAAATCAAAAGGCGATTGTTTGCTTTCGGCAAGTTGCGTGGACAGGCGGCTGAACAAGCCAGCATAAGTGATCAAGCCACGCTCGTTCAGTTGCGTGCGCACACGTTCAAAGATGGCCCACAGCAACGCGCGCTGGGCTTCCGGTAAGCGTGTCTTGCGGCCCAAGCGTCGGACATCGCGATATTCTTCCCAGCTTTCCAACTGCCAGGCGTCCACGACCTCGGCCCATTCCGAACGCAGAAACCGCAGCGTGAATTTATGCCCTTCGACTTGTTTGGCGGCTTCGGCCAGCAATTCCCCAAGCACTTTGTCAGAAGCCAGTTTGGGCGCACCGATACGCGCCTTGTAGAGCTTCCGCCCGATGGCGTTCAGCGAATGCACTTCGATGTTTTCGGCCAGGCGTGGTTCGTGATGCAGTAAGCGCCGCAGCTTGGTGTCCAACGCTTTTGCCAGCGTATCGGAAAACGTCGTCAGCAAAATGCGCGCCTGCCGGTTGTGGCGCGCCAGATGCACCGCGCGATGCAAGGCCACGACCGTTTTGCCCGTGCCCGCCGAACCGGCCACACGCGCCGGGCCGTTGAAATCGCGCTCGACCAGTTGCCGCTGCGCCGGATGCAGGAAGATCGTCCATTTCTCCCAGGGGAATTCCAGCGCGCGCGCCAATTCTTCGACATCGTTCATCCCGCGGAAGCGGCGCAAAGCATCGGGGTGATCGAATGGACTGCTTCCCTTAGCCGCAGGTTGCGGGAGGGCGGGCTTGCCGCCGACAGCCAATTCCAGCAAGGCTTCTGCGGCTTCACCTGGTAAATGGCTTGCCAACGTCAGCAATGTATCTTCGTTGACCTGCCGCACGTCGTTCAGCCATTCGGCGGGTACGCCGTAACTCAGCAGTTCGTCATCCGTCAGCTTGGCAAAGAGCAACGGTTTGGGCTGTTCGACTTCGATGTACTTCGGGACAATTACTTCCTGCACCGTTTCGCGCACGACGACCAATTGGGCCGCGCCGGTTTTCGGGTGCGTTTCCAGCCGGCGCCGCAAGGCCCAGTCATAGGCGTTGTCGTGATGATCCACGTAACACAGCAGAAAGCTGGCTGCCGTCTTATGCACGATCAGGCGAATGTCCCGGCTAACGCGCGCCGACCAGAAATTCGGGTCTTTGGCCCGCTCCAGTTTGTGCAGTTGCATGCCCGGATTGACCGGATTCAGTTGCAGGTCGAAGGCCGTGGTCTTGACGGCCTTTTGTTCATCGCCGGTGAGTTTGGCGAGGCTGTCGGTGAATGTATCAGCGATGCGGAATTCCATAGATTTCAGTGAATGTCCGGCAAGCTGCCAGCTTGCCGGAGTCTCGGCTGGCGAACCAATCGGCTAACGGTGACGGCCTCGACAAGCTGGCAGCTTGTCGGACGGGTGTTACGTCCGTTTCCAACTCCAGCGCCATTCCTGCCAGTCCTGCACCAAACCCGCTTTCACCGGATTGCGCAGGACGTAATTGACGATGCGGTCAAACTCAGCGTCATCCCGCACGACGTGGTCATAGCTCTCGTGCTCCCAGAATTGGCCGCTGCGCTCCAACAACGCATTGGCCTGATTCGCCGTCCAGCTCTTCAGCGAATGCATAATCACATCCAACGGCGGCTCGTCGCTTTCAAACCGCAGCCCGTCCTCAGTTAGCTTGGCTTGCAAACTCGCCTCTGACAGATAGGGGGCAAAGACGGCGTGTACGTGATTCGACATAACGCAATAAGCGTCCAGGCGGTAAACCTTTCCGTCACGCCAACGCAAGGCGTCGGCGACAATTTTGGCGACGTGCTCGTCTTTCAGCCAGGTTGGCCCGGTGTCCGCAGCGTCCAGAATGTCTTCGAACTGCTTGAACCACTCCCGCTGAAATTGCCGCAGCCGCTCCGCGTGGGCTGCCAGTTCGGGCGAATCGTCGGCCAGCCGTAGTTTGTGCAACCGCTCTTCTTCGGCCTGCAACCACTCTTTTTTCGCCTGATACACGCGCAGCACCGGCTGTGGAATCGAATCCGCCAATCGAAAGGTGACAAACAGCGTCGCGCCCGGCGGATGGATGTGTGGCCGATGGCGTTCGGTGAACTCTTTGTACTCGTATGGCATCGTTACTTTCCTTTGCCTTGCTTGTCCGACAAGCTGCCAGCTTGTCGGCGCTCGGCTGGCGAACCCCTCGGCTCAATGCGACGGCGCTGGCATTGCAAGCTCGGCCTCTGCACCAATTCGCTCAACGCGACGGCCCCGGCATTGTGGCCCGGCCTCTGCACCAATTCGCTCAACGCCACGCCCCCGACAAGCTGGCAGCTTGTCGGACATTACTCCACCCGAAACACTTTCATCACCTCGTCGCCGAGGTGGTTAATCACTTTCACGGCGATGCGCCCGGACGCGGGTTTAGCGAAAGGCCGTGACACATCGCTATGCAACGTCGCCCAGGCTTCTTCGTTGATCTCGGCTTTCAGCGTTGTCTTCAGCGCCTTGTACGGATCATTCGCGCCCAGAAAATAAGCCTGCCTGACAAAGAAACTCTCTTCGTTGTAATCGTCGTCAATGAACCAGCAGGCGATGCCGTCGGCGTTGTCGCTGATGACTTCGCCGGTTTGAGGTTTGAAGACATCCACGCCATTCACCTTCACGCGCATTCTGCCGTCGGGCTCAGGCAGGAGGTCTATGTCAGGCTCACCGAAGATGACGAACAGGTTGCCCTTGCCGGTGTTCTTCAGATCTTCGGCCATGTGCAGGTCGGCGTTCATGCGCGCTTTGAGCACGGGGAT
>JANOWX010000208.1:0-14227 GCA_031418175.1 Acidobacteriota bacterium
TGCTGCCAGCGGGGCAGACACACAGGTCTGCCCCTACGTTGGGTGTGTTTGCCGCAAGTCGCACTCAACTGCAAACCGCTTTAAGTTAGAAAGAACGAGCAGCCGCGTCATCACGCCGCTGCGGATAAAAGTCGTTTAGTGCGCGGCGGCGTGTGCTTCGCCGTGGTGCGCCTCGCCGTGCTGTTCATCGCTGTGATGCGAGACCTCACCGAGATAAAACATCGAGAGCAAGATAAAAATAAATGCCTGTAACACCGAAGTCAGCAAGCCGAGCGGCATCAACAGCGCCGGCACACCCCATTGCATCATCGCCGAAATCGAGCCGCTCACCTGCTCTTCGCCATAGATGTTGCCAAACAGACGCATGCTCAGCGTCAAAATGCGCGCCAGATTGCTGACGACTTCGATGGGGAACATCAGGAAGGCCAGCCAGGGCACAGGGCCCATGAAATGTTTCAAGTGGCCAGCCAGCCCGTTCTCGCGGATGCCGACGTAGTTGTAATAGAGGAACGATGTCAGCGCGAGCGCCAGGGTCATATTGAAATTCGCCGTCGGCGCAACCATGTCCGGCAACATCCCGGTCAGGTTCGAGATCAGAATCAAGACCGCGAACGTCGCCACGACCGGGAAATGTTTCATGCTGCCCGGCCCGACCAGATCGTTCAGAAAGCCGCGAATCGCTTCGACGCCGACTTCAAACGTTTGTTGTTTGGTGGTTGGGTTTTCGGTCGAAAGCTTGCCGCGCAGGATCGTCAGCACGACGACGGCGAACAAGACGACAAAGAGAAACATCACCACGTGCGTCGGCAGCGGCAACTCGCCCGCCGCGCGGTATTGCTCGTAGCTCTTGCCTTCGCCCGGCCAATGCTCGCCAAAGACTTTGAGCGCCTGGTAAAGCGGCGGCATGATTTGCGACTGTAGATTGAAAATGGCCGGGCCGAGTACGTCGTTCAGCTTTTCGACAATGATCGGCACGTGTTCGTGCGCGGCGTGGCTCGCGGCTTCGGCGGCGGCATGCTGTACTGCTGGTTGCGCGGCACCGTGTTCTTGCAAGAGATTCAGTAAGGCCATAAATGCTAGTTATTCTTCAGAAGTAGGAGGTTGATTTGATGAAGATGCCAGATAAAGTTGATAGACGGCTTCGAGCATCGCGCTGCCCACGAAGGCGGCAAAGCCGATGCCGATGCCGAGCGGGTGAAACCAGCCCGTCCAAACCGCCGCGCCGATGGCGCAGGCGATCAGGTAATAGCGGAAAATAAACTTGCTCACGGTGAAAGGCGGCACGCGCCCATCCTGTTTTTCCGCCGCAATTTTCAAAATGGCGCGCAGGCTGCTTTGCAACCAGCTTTTGTTGACCAGACTCAACGCGCCGCCCAGCGCCACGCCCAGTGCCATGCGCCCGCCCGACCAGAGCGTGCCGCCGAGCAGCGCCAGCAGAATTACGAGATAAGTATTGCGCTGTAACCGCTGCTCCACTGTGTTGTCGGCGATTTCGTTCATCTTATGCGCCGCTGGGAAACGCGAATCTTAGCGGCCCATTGCGGGTTCTGTCCAGCCATTTTCAAGCGTTTGAACAAGTTTGTAGGGCCACGTTATTTTTGTCTGTGCCCCTTGCGCCATTGGGCAGAGCGGCTATAATCGCGCCACTTTCCAAATGCCCCGGGAGTTATACTAACGCACCGGGGCATACCATTTATCAGCAACACTATCGAATACGGGCTTCGCTGGGAATCAAACAAGAGCGTTTTTTAGACGCGCGCAGAAAAATGATGACACGTTCATTGCAAGCGTGTCCGCGCCGCGTTGCTAGTTTTTTGTTAGATGCAGCGCGTGCAGCGGCCACCAGGCCGGGTCACGCGCCGGTATCATTAACACCACAGTAGTTATCGTTACAGCTTTTCCGGCTGGCAACTTTGACTGTCACATCATCAACTCAACACTCCTAAGGAGGCATTCAATGCGAGATTCCGCCAGTTACTCGCAGGCCCGGCAAGAACTCATCAAGCTCTTGCTTGTCAGCGGTCTGTTTTGCTTTTGTCTGAGCGTCTGGCTCCCCACAGCAGCCCAGGCGCAGGTTCCCACCGGAACAATTTCCGGCACGGTCTTAGATCAATCGGGCGCGGTCATTCCGAACGCGTCTGTCATCATCAAAAACAAGGCCACCGGGGCCGAGCGCAAGCTAACCTCCGATACGGACGGCAACTTCTCTGTGCCCTTGTTGACGGCCGGTGAATACGAAGTCACCGCGCAAGCCAAAGGTTTCCGCACCAGTTTGCGCGAATACACCGTCACCACCGGCGCAATCGTCCGGGCCGAAATGCAAATGGAAGTCGGCCAGCAAAGCGAAATCGTGACAGTCGCGGCTGACTCGACGGCGCAAATCAATTATGAATCACACGCAGTTGAGGGCGTCATCACCCGGCAAAAGATACAAGAACTGCCGCTCAACGGGCGCAACTTTTTGAACCTGGCCTTTTTGGAACCGGGCGTCACTGTCGCTCCCGGCACCACGGCGCAATACAATGCGTTGTTTTCGGTCTCGATTTTGGGTGGTTCATCCGCCCGCACAAACATCACGATTGACGGCGGCAATGTCCGTAATTCGATCGAAGGCGGCACGGGCATGAATTTCTCGCAGGAGATCATTCAGGAGTTCCAGCTTTCTTCGGTGAATTTCGACCTCTCGACGGGCATTACCTCGACGGGTTCGGTCAACGTGGTTTCGCGCACGGGCGCCAATGCTTTTCACGGCGGCGGCTATTTCTTTTTCCGCGACCACAATATGGCGGCTTATCCGGCGTTGAATCGTATCGCGCTGGCGCCCGATCCGTTCTTCGCGCGCCGCAATCCGGGCGTGACGGGCAGCGGCCCTATCATCAAGAACCGCTTGTTCTTCTTCTCGAATTACGAATACACCAACCAGTCGGGTCTGGTGACTTACCTGTCAAACCTGCCTTCGGCGGCTTCCTTGACCGGCAATTTCAGCACGCCCTATAGCGGCAAGCTGTTCAGCACGCGCGTGGATTGGAAAATCAACGACAAGAACCTTGCCTATACACGCATCTCGACCGACTGGAATCGCGGCTTCGGCCCGCAGGGCGTGAACCTGCCTTCCAATTGGGTGCAAAACACCAACAAAGCCATTCAAGGGTTGATCGGCGTGACTTCGACGATCAAGCCGACGGTGGTCAATGACTTCCGCTTCAATTACACCTATTGGCGCAACCGCAACCTCCACCCTGATTCGACCGTTTGCCCCGATTGCGTTGGCTTGAATGGCCCGCAAATCAACATCAACGGCACCAACGTCACGATTGGCAATACGTCGAATGCAACGCAGGGGCGTAACCTGCGCCGGTTCACCTTCACCGACAACCTGACGTGGGTTAAAGGCGGGCATCGCTTCCGTTTCGGCACTGAGATCGAACACGCCCCGGGTTCGGGGTTCTGGGGCTTTTGCGACCCGTCCTGTGTCACCGGGTTGGCGCCGGAATTCATGCGGACACTTGGCTTAGGTCCGGCCTTGGGTGCCCTATTTCCCAGTTTGCCGACGACCATTCGCACGTATCAGGATTTCCTGAATCTGCCGGTGGCGGGCGCGCGCATAGGCGTAGGCAATCCTGCCCAACCGCCGCCTTACAACGTGGACAAAGCAAAGATCAATCGCCGGCTGCGTTTCCACGGGCAGGATACGTGGAAGCTCAACAACAGCTTCACGCTCAATTATGGGCTGGCCTGGAACTATGAAAGCACGCTGGTCAACAAAGACATCGAGCGTCCACAATATCTGGCGCCGCTCTATGGCAGCGACCTGAGCGCAACAAAGATCAACAAAAACAATTTTTCTCCTTCGCTGGGCCTGGCCTGGAACGTCGGCAAGGACAACAAGACCGTGGTGCGCGCCGGGGCGGGCATTTATTGGGACACCGAAGAATTGTGGCGGCGTTTGGAAGAACGCGCGGCCATCGGCCCCATCGGGAATGGCCGCGTGCTGGTCGGCCAAACCAACTTCACCAACCCCGGCACGTTCCCGATTTTAGTGTTTAACGGCCAGACTTTTTTGCCGTTGCCGACCGGCGCACCACTACCGAGTGACGGCGTTCTTTCAACCCTCACCGTCGGTCAGTTCATCCAAATTTACAATGCTCAAATCGGGGGCTTGCGCCAGCGGCTGGCGCCAACGAATTTGAATGATCTTTCAGTGCGCAATATTCAACTGAGTAAAGTGGCGTCCAACCTGTACCCGCGTGATTATCCGGTGCAACGCAGCTATCACATGAACGTCGGCGTGCAACGCGATCTGGGCCACGACATGGTCTTGCAGGTTGATTTGGTGCGGCGCGTTTTTGTCAACACGCGGTTTGACGGCGTTGATTTGAACCGTTTCAATCGCTTCGTCAATGGCGTGCAATCGCCGGTTATTCCGCGCTGCACGTCTGCCGCGCAATTGAATAGCCCCACTACCAATTGTTCGGCGGGCCCGATTACGTTCTGGGTGCCGGGCGGACGGCAGGTTTACAACGCCATGCTGTTGAAGGTGGACAAGCGGTTCACCAAAAAGTTCCTCTTCACCGCTTCGTATGCGCTGACCGATCAAAAGGGACACAACGGGATCGTCAACCTCGACAATTTCAATCAATCCTTTGGGCCGCAAGGAGCGCGTCACATCTTCAATTTTTCGGGCGTGATGGATTTGCCGTGGGGCTTCAGCGTCGGTTTGATTTCGGCGATGTCGAGCCGCGGCCCGTTCCAGCCGTCCATCCCCAGTGTTGATCTGGACGGTGACGGCAATGACGAACCGCTGCCTGGTCTCAAATTCAATTGCATCAATCGTGGTTGTGGCAAGAGCGATCTGACAACGGCGGTGGCGGCGTTCAACACGCAATTCGCCGGCAAACGCGATGCGCGCAATCGCGCGATTCCTACGCTGGTGTTGCCCGCGAATTTTGAGTTCGGCGACTCCTGGTTCAGTTCGCAGGATTTGCGTTTGACGAAGTTGTTCAAATTCAAAGAAGACAAGCTCAACATTTCTATCTTTGGCGAGATGTTCAACGTCTTCAATACCGCGAATCTGGGCGGTTACAGCGGCAACCTGACCAACACAACTGCGTTCGGCCAACCGACCAGCCGTGCCGGGCAGGTGTTTGGTTCGGGCGGCCCGCGCGCCTTGCAAATCGGCGGACGCGTCAGCTTCTAGCCTGACGTTGCGCTGAATACAGTTCAGCCCGGTCATCTCAACGCGGATGACCGGGCTGTTTTCTTTTTGCGGAAGCGGCTGCGCGCGACGGCGATTGACAGCCTTTTGATTCTTGTCTACAACAAGCCTGTGTTTGACGGACAGCCTCACTCAATCGAAATTTACACCCAAGCGGACGGCAAGCAGCCCTTCGCCGCTTGGTTCAATCGTCTGCGCGACCAAACCGCCGCGCAGAGCCTGGCCGCCCGCCTCGCCCGGCTGGAAGCGGGCAATGCCGGCGATGCCAAAACCGTCGGTGGCGGCGTCTTTGAGTTGCGCATTGACGTCGGCAAAGGTTATCGCGTTTATTTTGCGCTGGCCGGACGCCGCTTGGTCCTGCTGCTCTGCGGGGGCCAGAAAGCAACACAGGCCAAGGACATCAAAACGGCCAAAAAGTATTGGGCAGAATTCCAACGGAGGCAGACATGAATGCGAAGACCTGGGATGAATTGTTGCGCGCCAAGCTGGCCGCCTCGCCAGAGTTTGCGGTGGGCTATCTGAATGCGGCGGTGGCGGAGAATCATCCGCCCGCGCTGCTGATCGCGCTACGACACGTCGTCGAAGCGCACGGCGGACTCGGCGCACTGGCGAAACACGCCAACTTGAATCGCGCGGGACTGGCGCGCGCGTTGCGCGGCAATGGCGATTTGTCGCTCGGCACATTGCAATCCGTCGCGGACGCGCTCGGTCTGCGTTTGGTCTTTGCGGATAAGGACGAAAAACAGAAGCCTGTCCGCCGCACCGCGCGCAAGGCGGCGCAGCGCGTGGATGCCGCCGCAGGCTGAGCCCAATTCTTCGCCCCCGACGCAACAAAAGCCCGCGCAGGCCCCGCGCAGACAACGCTGCGCGGGCTTTTGCTTTGTCCGCTTGCGCCTGGCGCGGCTTAACCGAGCCGGTCGTCAATCCAGTTTTGCAACTGGCTGGCGGGCAAGAGTTCGCGGAAGTCGGCGGTGTTGCGCGTCACCAGAATGTGGCGTCCGGCGCGGGCTTGCGCGGCGATGATGAGGTCGGCGTGGCGCTTGTGCGTTTTGAGGCGCTGTTTGAATTGTTCGGCCAGCGCGCTGGCGGCGGCGTCAAGCGGCACTATCTCGAAGCGCTGCAAGCTGGCCTGTGTGGTTTGCAAGTGTTCCTGTGCCAGCAGCAAATTGCGCGGCTCGGCTTTGAGCAATGCTTCAAGCCGGCCGCGCAGTTGTTCGGCATACACAATGATCGGCAACCGCACTTCGTGGCGCGGCACTCGTTCGAGGTTCGCCAGCAACTGGGGATGTTTGGCGGCGTAGTGGCGAAGGATGTTGGAGTCCCAAAGATAAGCCATCAGACTTGCGCAGGTTCGACCAGATGTTGATTGCGCGCCACCTCGATTTCATCGAAGAGCTTGAGGGCTGCTGGATCGTCGGCGAAGAAACCGTAATCGTCCCAACCCAGGGCCGCGAGTTGGCCCGCGCCATTGAGCGCCGCCGCCGTGGGCACGCTGATGGTGATAACCTCGGCCTGGCACAGGAATTCTGCCAGGCGGCGTTGTATTTGTTCGAGCGCTTCGGCGCGCGAACAGGCTTCGGCGGTCAATTCGGGCAAGCCCAGCACGGTCGCCCGCCAGCAGGACGAGCCGTTTTCCGGTGCGGGTTGGCCTGTCAGCAAAATCCGGTATTCATTGTTGGTGGTGTGATTCATCAGCTTGAACGCTCCTTTACCTGTGATTGCCGGGCCAGCATAGCTTGACCGTCAGGGCCGGACAAGACGCCAGCAGCGGCCCTCACCGCCCAATCTGCACGAACTGCGCAGCCGCTGCGGCAGGCGCGGCTTTCGGCTCAACCGCGCCATACTTGCTGAAGTACGCCAACTGCCGCCGGTAACACGATTGCTTTTCCATATCGAAGGCTACGCACGAATCAATCGGGCGCGAGTAAACGTGAATGCTCACCGACGGTTCATCATGGTTATACAAGCGGTGAATCGTTTGCAGCTTATCCGCCGTCAGCACCTGCCCGCCCGTGCAGGCCTCAAGCTCGCGCACGACTTCCAGCTTGGTGTGTTCGGAACCGGCCAGGCAATCAATGCCGACGACGTTCTGGTTTTCGGGATGATCGCAGCCGAGCCATTTGTAATCCACCACGGCCAGGTTGCCGCGCTGCGCGATCATCCAGCACAGTTGGCCGTTGTGCGTGTGAACGGCCGTCCGCTGACCCGGCTGCCAGCAAATGGTCATCACCTCGAACAGGTCGTCGCGGTAAATCAGATTGCGCGTATAAAACTTGTCGTCGAAATGCACGTAAGGCGCGAGCGAGGCGTCGCTCACTTGCACGCTGGCGCAAAAATCCAGCACGCCGTCGCGCGTAATCACACCTTGCTCAAACGCGCGTATCCGTTCGACAAAGCTCTCAATGCTCATCAACTGTTTGCTCATTACTGCCTCCTGTGTAGGGCAAACTGTTAGTTTGCCCTCGACTCATTCACCCCAACATTCACCGGATACGACGGCCTCATCATCGAAAACACACGCCCCAAACATTCACCGGATTTGCTCGCGTCACACGCCAAGCAAGGCAAACTAACAGTTTGCCCTACCCCAAGCTAACCGCCCACATGCACCGACGGCCGCAGCTTCGGATCAGGCTCGGCCTGCCGCAAAATCTCGTGCGTGACCGGCGCGGTGTCGCCCTCGCCCAGCATAATAAACTTCAGCGCGTAAACCAGCGGATTGCCTTCCGTCCAGCCGAAATAGGCGTGCGGCGTGCTGCCGTATTCATTGCGCAAATGCAGCATGAACGCCGCAATCGCATTGGGCACCGCCGGGCTCTTGGTGCGCAAGACGCGGTAATCGCCGACTTGCACACCGCGCACGCGTAACGTCCCGCCGAAATCGGAAGCGTCGCCGATCTTGATTTCCAGGAAGATGATCGGGTCGTGTTCCGGGATGTGATTGGCTTCGCGTTTTTCCTGGTCTTTGAAGCGGTACTCGTTGACGTCGCCCATTTCGCGGCGGTTGGCGACGACGCGGATGGTGCGGCCCCGGCAAACGGCGGCTTCGATCAGCGCGTGCGCTGTGTCGTCGAGCACGACCTTGTCAATGCGCAGTTCCATCGAACGCAAGGCGCGCGAGACGAACGACGCCACGATGATGACCGCGATAAAGACCGAGGCGATCTGCAAGCCTTCCAGATCGGCGGCGATGTTGACGACCGTCGTATAGGCGAAGACCAGTGCGATCAGCAAAAACGCCCAGCGCCACGGTTCGCGCTTGCGCCAGGTCAACAGCGCCACGGCCACCGCGCCCGAACTCATCAACATCAACACGCCGGTCGCATACGCGCCGCCCTGCTTGACCGGGTCGGCGTCGAACAGGATCGTGACGATGAACGAGATGAGCGTGTAAGCGATCACCAGCGGGCGCGTCGCACGCGCCCATTCCGGCGCCATGCCGTAACGCGGCAAATAGCGCGGCACGATGTTCAATAGTCCGGCCAGCGCCGACGCGCCGGCGAACCAGAGAATCGCAATCGTGCTCAGGTCGTAAAGCGTGCCGAACAGGCTGCCCAGATGCGTGTGCGCCAGATAGGCCAGCGCGCGTCCAAAGGCCTGGCCGCCTTTGTTGAATTCCGCCGCCGGGATGAGCATCGTCGTGATCAGGCTGCTGCCGATCAGCAGCACGCTCATAATCAGCGCCGCCCCCGTCAGCAGCTTGCGCCCGTTGCGGATGCGGCCCAGCGGACGTTTCTCGGTGTCATCGGGGTCGCCGTTGACCAGCGGCATCACGACGACGCCGGTCTCGAAGCCCGACAAGCCCAGCGCCAGTTTCGGAAAGAGCAGCAGCGCCGCGCCGAGCATCGCCAGCGGGCTGGCGTGTTGTGTGTAGAGCAGATTCTGCCAATCCGTCAGGCGCGCCGGTTGCGCGGCGATCAGCAGGAAGCCTTTGACGATGACAACCAGATTGAGCGCGATGTAGACGACGACGATCACCACCGCGATGCCGATGGCTTCCTTGAAGCCTTTCAGAAACACCCCGCCCAGCGCCGCCACCAGCACCAGCGTCAGCAGCACGTGGTGATGCAGGAAGTGCGGCGCGTAAGGATTGGCGATGACATGCTCGGTCGCATCCGCCGCCGACATCGTGATCGTGATGATGAAGCTGGTCGCCGCGAAGCCCAGCAGGCAGAGCACAAACAGCTTGCCGCGCCAGCGCGGCAACAGCGTTTCGAGCATTGAGATCGAGCCGTCGCCGTGTGGGCTTTCCGCCGCCACGCGGTGATACATCGGCAACGCGCCGAACAGCGTCAGCAGCACCAGCACCAGCGTCGCCAGCGGCGACAACGCGCCCGCCGCCAGAAAGGCGATGCCGGGTTGATAGCCGAGCGTCGAGAAATAATCTACGCCGGTCAAACACATCACCTGCCACCAGGCGTGCGTCTGATGCTGGCCCGCGCGTTCGTGCGGGCCTTCGAGTTCTTTGACATCGCCGGCCAGCAGCCAGCGTTTGAACGCGCCGCCGGTTGGTTGGGGTGAAGTGATGGATTCAGCCATTGTCGTTTTTCATTTGGTGCGGTACCGCGAGCGGTAGTGACCCGGTGACTCCGAGTCGCACACGTTCAGAGTCACCCGGTCGCTACCGCTCCCGGTACCGCATCAAGGGGTCAGCCGCCCACATGAATCGCTGGCCGTTTCTCTGGGTCGTGCTCGGCCTGCCGCAAAATCTCGCGCGTGACGGGCGCGGTGTCGCCTTCGCCAAAGAGAATAAACTTCAGCGCGTAACTCAACGGGCTGCCTTCCGTCCAACCGAAATAGGCGTGCGGCATGGTTTGGTATTCGTTGCGGATGTGCAGCAGCAGCGCCGCGATGGCGTTGGGCACGGCGGGACTCTTCGTCCGCAGCACGTGGTAATCGCCGACCTGCACGCCACGCACGCGCATGGCGCCGGTGAATTCGGAAGCGTCGCCAATCTTGATCTCCAAAAAGATGATCGGGTCTTCTTTCGGGATGTGATTGTCACCGCGCTTTTCTTTCTCTTTGAAGCGGTACTCGCTGACGTCGCCGATCTCGCGCCGGTTGGCGACGATGCGAATCTCGCGGCCCGCGCTGGTGAGTTCTTCGATGTATTGGCGCGCCGTTTCATCCAGGATCACCTTGTCCACGCGCAACTCGGTCGAACGCATGGCGCGCGAGATGAACGAAGCAATCACAATCGCGCCGATAAAGAACGACGCGATCTTGATGCCTTCGGGCCGTTCGTAGATGTTGACCACCGTCGTGTAAAGGAAGACCAGTGTGATCGCCAGGAAGGCCAGCCGCATCAACCCTTCGCCGCGCGCGGTCAGCGTCACCGCAATCGCCGCCGAACTCATCAGCACCAACACGCCCGTGGCATAAGCGCCGCCCTGCGCCTCGACGTTCGCCTTGAAGATGATCGTCACCACAAACGCAATCGTCGTGTAAACCAGCACCAGGGGCCGCGCCGCCCGCGCCCAATCCGGCGCCATCCCGTAACGCGGCAAATAACGCGGCACGATGTTCAACAAGCCCGCCATCGCCGACGCGCCCGCGAACCACAAAATCAGGATCGTGCTCAGGTCATAGGCCGTGCCGAAATAATCGCCCAGGTAATGATGCGCCAGATATGACAGCGCGCGCCCGAACGCCGCGCCGCCGTGCTGGAATTCGTGCGCCGGAATCAACAGCGTCGTCACCAGACTGCTGGCGATCAACAGCACGCTCATAATCAATGCCGCGCCCAGCAACAGCTTCTGCGTATTGTGAATGCGCCCCAGCGGACGTTTGCGTTCATCGCCCGGCGCGCCCTCGACCAGCGGCATCACCGCCACGCCCGTCTCAAAGCCCGACAAGCCGAGCGCCAGTTTCGGAAACAGGATCAGCGCCACGCCCACCACCAGCCAGGGGTTGCCGTGGACTTCGGGATGCCCCAGCAGGCTCTGTGTCCAATCCGGGAACATCTGCGGATGCGCAAAAACTTCATACAATCCGCGCCCGATCACGATCACGTTCAACAGCAGATAGCTCGCCACCAGCACAACGGCAATGCCGATGGCTTCCTTGAAGCCTTTCAAAAAGATCGCGCCCAGCACGCCGATCAACGCCAGCGTCACCAGCACCGGATGATCCAGCCAATGCGGCGTGAAGGGGTTGTGCACGATGTGTTCGGTTGCGTCCGCCGCCGACAGCGTGATCGTGATGATGAAATCGGTCGCCACGAAGCCCAGCAGCACCAGCACGAACAGCTTCCCGCGCCAACGCGGCAGCAACGCTTCGAGCATCGAGATCGAACCTTCACCGTGCGGACTCTCGCGCGCCACACGCCGGTAAATCGGCAACGCGCCAAAAAGCGTCAGCAACACCAGAATCAGCGTCGCCAGCGGCGATAAAACGCCCGCCGCCAGAAACGCGATACCCGGCTGATAGCCCAGCGTCGAGAAATAGTCCACGCCGGTCAGACACATCACCTGCCACCAGGTGTGCGTGTGGTGGCGGCTCTCGCCTTCGTGCGGGCCTTCGATTTCCTTGACCTCGCCGGCCAGCAGCCAGCGCACGAAGGGGTTCGCCGAACGGTTCACCGGAGTTGTTGATTCAGCCATAGGTTTCCTTTCCGAGGTGCTCCCCCCTACTTAGCGTGCAGGCTTGAGGCTAGCGCTTTCGGCAATAAAAAAGCCGCACAGCGCGCGGGCGCTGGCGGGACGTGTTGTGCGTTTGTCTCAATGCTCAAGGCATATTTGCTTCATTGGGAGACGTATCCTAGCACCACGTTGGCAGCGTGGAAAGCAATAGCCCAGATTGCGCGTAACGGCGGTTTATTTACCCGCTGTGCGGAACCCGCTGCCAGCAATTGAAAATAAATAGTTCAGCTTGAATTAGCGCGCTGGCTGCGACACCGAAGTGACGGCTCAATATAAGGTTGCGGTCTGTTCGCTGGTGGTTTTATTGCCACTTTTATTTCACCTTTCGGGGCATTTATTTTCGCGCGCTATTGAAATTTTTGCCCAAGCAGTTTATCAAGTCGGTTTCAATTTGCGCTCAAAGAGCATACTTATCATCCCTCACAGACATTAAGGAGAAGGCAGCAATGAAATTTCAAGCACCCTTACCGAAACTATCCGACCAAACCGTCAAGCTGATCAGCAAGCTTTCCGACGATACACGTGAACAGGTCGCCAAAGTCGTCCGGACGCATTTGGCCGCTTGTGTGCGTAACGGCAGCCCCATTGAGAGCCTCGACCGCCTCTTTATCGAAGCCGTCGAAGTCGTCAATCTCGAAGCCCGCGCCCCAGAAACGCGGCTTGATTACGATCCGAACTGGGAACCGCTGCGCCGTTACGAGCAATATGTCAGCCCGCGTGAGTTGTAATTCACGGCAATTCTGATTGCACAAACACCAGCTTTTGGTGACGCCGCCTTGCCGGGTGTATGCTGCCTGCGCGCATCATCCTTATCTACTCCGCGAGGTTTAAGCCGTCATGAAACTGAATCGTTTTGCGAAATACGCCTGTCTGGTCTTGGCCTTTAACCTGGCTGTGATCGCCTGGGGGGCTTACGTGCGCGCCTCGGGTTCCGGCGCGGGTTGCGGCAGCCACTGGCCTTTGTGTAATGGCGAAATCATTCCGCGCGCGCCCACCCTGCAAACGTTGATCGAGTATTCGCACCGGCTGACCAGCGGGGTCGCGTTACTGTTGGTCGCAGGCCTGGCCGTCTGGGCGTTTCGCGCGTATGAACGCGGACACGCGGTACGGCGCTGGGCCGCTTTTTCCGGCTTCTTCATTCTGACCGAAGCGCTGGTCGGCGCGGGCCTGGTGCTGTTTGAATACGTGGCCGAGAACAAATCCAGCGCGCGCGCGCTGTGGATGTCAGGCCATTTGATCAACACCTTCCTGATGCTGGGTGCGTTCACCATGACGCTGTGGGCCGCCATTGCAGACCAGCAACCCCAGCCGGCAACGCCGCGCAAACAGGACAATAGTAATTGGCTGTTGGCGGTAGCCATCATCGGCACATTGCTATTGGGCGTTAGCGGCGCGGTCACGGCGTTAGGCGCAACCCTCTTCCCCGTTACCTCGCTCGCCGAAGGTTTGCGGCAAGACCTATCACCAACCTCGCACCTGCTGATTCGCCTGCGGTTTTATCACCCGTTCATCGCGCTTTTCGTCAGCCTGCTGCTCGCCTTCGTCGCCAGCACGATCCGCACGCAACGGCCTGGGGCGTGGACAAACCGCCTTGCCACATCATTGATCGCGTTCGTGATCATTCAACTGCTCGCAGGCCTCAGCAATTTGCTCTTGCACGCGCCCATCTGGTTGCAGCTCGTGCATCTGCTGCTCTCTGATCTGGTCTGGATTGCGTTGGTGCTGCTCGCCGCCGCCACGCTGACACCGCAACCGCGCGCCGCCGCGCTATCAACCATCGGAGCGCCCGCTGCTGCCTGAACACAAACGAGACCTTTATGAATCAACCCGCACCCGACCTGTCATCCGCCCGCACGCAATTCGGCACGACGCTCGCCGAGCTTTCGGCTGAACAGCCGCTGCTGCTCGTCTTTTTGCGCCATCTGGGCTGAACGTTCTGCCGCGAGACGCTGGCCGATGCGCGTGCGCAACGCGCGGCCATCGCCGCGACCGGAACGCAGTTGGCGTTCGTGCAGATGGGTGATGAACAACAAGGCGCAGAGCTTTTCGCGCGCTACGGCCTAGGTGATGTGCCGCGCGTGAGCGATCCGCAGGCCAAGCTATACAAAGCATTCAAATTGAAACGCGGCGGTTTGTTGCAAGTGATGGGGCCGCAGGTCTGGCTGCGCGGTTTCGAGTCTTTTATCAAAAGCGGGCACACCGTTGGTTTGCCTATCGGCGACACGCTGCAAATGCCGGGCGTGTTTTTGATTCAAGGCGGCCAAATCCTGCGCAGCTACTTTCACCAGTCATCGGCAGACCGTGTGGATTATCTTGCGCTGACAGTACCGAGCTAATTCACTGGCCAAAATGCATGGAGTTCAGGCTTCAG
>JANOWX010000209.1:0-2993 GCA_031418175.1 Acidobacteriota bacterium
CAAAGCCGCCTTCCTGAAACACGAAATGCCGGCGGATTTCATTGAGCGGCTCAACCAACTCATCGCCGACTTTGAAAAGGTCTCGACCGAAAAAGCCAGCGCCGTCGGCTCGCACGTCACGGCCAAAATCGCTATGGACGAAACCGTCGCCCGTGGCCTGCAAGCCGTGCGGCAACTGGACGTCGTCATCCGCAATAAGTTCAACGGCGATCCGGCCATGCTGGCGAACTCGCGCGCGCGCCAGCCACGTCGCTTATCGCATTCGCAACAACGCGCCGGAGACGCCTCCGACCGCTCCCAACCAACCACCGACGCCCAATCCATAACCGGGCGTCGAACCAAACCAACGGATCGGCAGAGCGAGAGAAACCCGCGCTGGCTGGCTCCGCCGGACGATTGCGCCAGAGGAAAAGAGAAGGCCGCACAATGGCAGCCTTCTCTTTTCCATTCCCCTTTTTTGTCTTCGGCGGCTGGGCCTATTCGGAAATGTCAACCAGCCGAGCCGCCGGAGCATTCTTACGAACGGAAGCGATGCACTTATCAACGCTTCTCAGCGCTTTGTACATCTCACTCTTGCCGATGATCTCGCCATTAGCGGCTTTGAGCACAAAGTATTGCTCGCCGTTCTCGGCCTCTCTCTTTTCAAAACGCTTCTCAGTGGCCGCGTTCTTCCGCACGGATTCAATCCCTTTCGCCGCGGCTTTCTTCGATTCGTAAATTTCGCTCGACCTGCATCACCTGGCGATTAGTGGCCTTTAGGTTGAAAACAAACTTGCCGCCTTGGGCGGCCTTCAACTCGAACTTCGCTGCCATTTTGGCCTTTGGTTGGTTTGGAGGTGTGCAGCATTGATAAAGCCGCTGCGGTTTGCCATGCGCCGTCATTCGATCACACTGTCACACCCAGCAGCGCGGAATGGCCCGCGAGCAACCTTCCGGCTCCAAATTCATGACCGGGAGTCGAACCGAACAGACGGGAGGGCGGAGTGAAATGAGATATGGGCTCCGCCAATTCTGCCGCTCATTTCTTGGCAAATCGCATGGACTTCGGGTAAATTCCCTCGTAAGCTCGTGGCATCCGGTAAAACGTGCCGCTGGTGGTTGCTCGCAGCGTGAACCTCTGCGACGCAAGGTCGTGGTATCCGAAGGAAAATCCGGCCTCGCTGCTTCAGCAGGTCTATACTTTTTCAAAAGGACGAAAGTTATGGCAACAGCAATTCTGGAAGACGTGCAAGCGAATGAGCGGGTCTACGACAGCTTGCGGGCGGGGCTTGAGCAAAGGCACTGGGCGCAATGGGTAGTCATTGCGCAAGGAAGTTTGTTGGCGACGGCGGCTACGCGCGAAGAGGCGCTGCACCAAGCGGGCGAACGCGCGCCCACTGCGCCCAGCCGCCTGGTGCGGCAGGTCGGCGTCGAATTGCCCAAGATGGTGCGCAAGTTATGAGCACCCATGCTTTTTCTTTCCGCGCGCAAGAACCTGCCGTCACGCTCAGCCTGCTGACGCCCGATTTGCTGGCGCAAACTCCCACCGAGCGGCGCGTCACCATGCTCGTAGACACGGGCTTCTCGGATTACCTGCAACTGGATTGGGATTCCTTTCTGGCGCTTGACCTGCAACAACACGCCATCGGCACGATTGAATCCAAACTAGCGGATGGCTCATCCGTGACAGACCTCGTAGCCTCAGTGCGCGTCGTGATTCCAGAATGCGGCGTGGATGCCGTGTGGCGCTGCATTTCCAGTCCGGGCTATGGCGAAGAGTTGATGTTGGTGGGCGGGCGCTTTCTCAAAGAGTGTCGCGCCATCATTGATTATGAACAGGAGCGAACGACGCTTTCAGGCTGAAAGACTCAGTCTCGAAACGTTCAACACGCTCAATCAACCGAACTACGATTTGCCGAATGCGAATATCTCCGACACGAATCCGGTAACGGCGATCCGGCAATGCTGGCGAACTGGACGCGCGGTGAGCCACGTCGCTTATCGCATCCGCAACAACGCGCCGGAGACGCCGCCGACCACTCCCAACCAACCACCGACGCCAAATTCATAACCGGGCGTCGAAGCAAACCAACGGATCGGCAGAGCGAGAGAAACCCGCGCTGGCTGGCTCCGCCGGACGATTGCGCCAGAGAAATAGAGAAGGCCGCATAATGGCGGCCTTCGCTTTTCCATTCCCCCTTTTTTGTCTGCGGCGGCTGGGCCTACTCGGAAAGGTCAACCAGCCGAGCCTCCGGAGCATTCTTACGAACATAAGCGATGCCCTTATAAACGCTTCTTAGCGCTTTGTATATCGCACTTTTACCGATTTACCGATGATCTCGCCATTAGCGGGTCATCAGCAGAGTAGGTAAAGGGTGAGGGTCAGAGATGCCATTTTCAGCGGGCAAGTGCCATGATCGAAAAATACGTTTTAACCTAAACCTCAGGTAGTGTCTTAATCGTGTGTTGCGAGAAATATTACGGCGTCTCTTTTTGGACAGACAGCCTTTCCCGTAAAGTTTAAATTATCAATGAAATTATTCTTCGTGTCGTCTGTCGCGCCAGCAGTTAGTCAATGAAGCTGAGGAGCTAACTAACTCAGCAACACACGATTGTGGTACTACAGCACGTTTCGCTCGAATAGATAGAGGCAGTAACTCCGAAAGTCTGTAAACATTGAGCGAAACTGTAATCTGTTTATTCGCTCAACTGAAATCTGCTGTAATGTATTATGTTGCCCGTTGCCTGAAAGAATTGAACTTCAGGGATAGCAACATTTGTCAGGAAGGGAAGCGGGAAGTGTATGCCGTTCGCCGTGCTCAATTCAAATATTTCATCTCGTCGTCACTTGGTGTGGCTTGGTTGGGGGCTGTTAGCATTTGTTGTCATTATGCTAGCGACCTTTAATACACAGGCGTGGGTAGTAGCGTCAGGTTCTGTAACAAGAAAAAACAATGCCAAACCAGCAAACTTCCCCCAGAACAACACACGAGGACGGGAACTATGATGTACCC
>JANOWX010000210.1:0-4288 GCA_031418175.1 Acidobacteriota bacterium
CGGAAGGTCACAGACCTTCCGCACATCAGGCGGCGGAGCCGCAAAACCTTTCTTCCAAACCCACACAAATTCCAGTAGTACAGATGAAACCAATGCCAGGCCATACTCCACCAACCACGCCAGCGCGTGCCCCGCAGCGGCGGCGGCGCGAACGCGGCGCGCAATTGGTGGAACTGGTGTTGGTCATGCCGGTGCTGTTAATGCTGCTGGCGGTGACGGCAGAATTTGGGCGCTATTTTTATACTTATTCGGCGTTGGCGCGGGCGACGCGCATTTCGGCGCGCTATCTGTCGGGGCGCTTACTGAATGAGACCGAACGCACCATCGCCAAAAATCTGGCGGTGTGCGGGCTAGCGCAAACCACCGCGTGCGCCGCCAATGCCGCCGTCGTGCCGGGGCTGACCGCCGGCAATATCGAAGTGACGACGGCGGGGGGCACCACCTGGCTGCCCTCCACGGTGACGGTGCGGATTGTCAGTTACAACTATCAATCGGTTTTCAATCTGGGCAACTGGACCGGCGCCGCTTGGACGACGATTGCGGTGACGCCGAGCACCACGATGCGTTACCTGTTAGAGAACTAAATCGGAACAAGCAAGATTGGCACACTGTCAAACCACGGGGGACACGGGGAGCACGGGGAAACCCAATCACCAACGGCTTCCCCGTGTCCCCCGTGTCCCCCGTGTCCCCGTGTCCCCCGTGGTTAAATCCTCTGTACCAATGTCGCCTGTTCTGATTTAGCCGAAGTTTTGCCACCCGTTATGAAAATGCGGACACGTCCAATTCATCTTTTTAAGAAAGGCTCGACGCTGGTTGAGAAAGGCTCGACGTTGGTGGAATTTTCCATCGCCGCCAGTGTGTTTGCGGTCGCCTTATTTGGCGTGCTCGAATTTTCGCGGCTGCTTTGGACTTATAACGCCTTGGCCGATGGGGCACGGCTCGGCGCGCGTTATGCGGTGATGCATGCGCCCGGCTCCACGGTGGCCGTGCAGAATGTCGTGGTGTACGGCACGGCCAGCCCGTCGGTGGGCGCGCCGCCGATTGTGAATGGGCTGACCACCGGTCACGTAACGGTCACGTATACCAGTCTAGGCGTCCGCCAAGGCACTGTCACCGTGCGCATCAGCGGCTTTAGCTTTCAGTTCCTGACGTTGCCGAGCGTCTTCGGGGCGACACTGGCTTTTCCGGCTTATCAAGTTTCGATGACGGGCGAAAGCGCAGGCTATGAACCAGCGAATCTCTGATCCAAACCCGCGCGATTAATATCCGCCACCACGCTATGACACACACGCTGACCATCGTAATCCAGGCTGACGAGCGCGCCACGGCGACCCATCTTTGCCACGCGCTCGAAACCGACCGGCGGGTGCGCATCACGAGCGTGGTGCGCACGGCGCAACAGATTTTTGCGGAAGTCACGCGCCAGCGCCCGTCCATCGTTTTGCTAACGCTGGGCGCGCAACCGCAAGCGACCTGGGCCTTGTGCCAACAACTGCGCCAGACCGCGCCCGAAACCGTCGTGATTTGCGCGGCGCACCATGCTTCCACCGATTTGATCCTAGATACCTTGCGCAACGGCGCTCACGAATTCTTGCGTCTGCCGCTGCGCCCCGCGGAGTTGCGCACAGTGCTTGACCGCCTCGTCGAAACCCAGGCGAGTAATCCACTAGGGACACACCTGGCAGGGCCGCGCCCGGTGGCCAAACGCGGGCGCGTGCTGGCGGTCTTTTCGCCCAGAGGCGGTTGCGGCACTTCCTTTATCGCGGCCAACCTGGCGGCCGGTCTGAATGCCCCGACGGTGTTACTCGATTTGAATTTACAAGCCAGCAGCCAGGATTTGTATTTTGGCGTTAAGCCGCGTTTTTCCTGGGTGGATTTGATCGAGAACCGCGCGCGCCTGGATGACCAGATGCTGGCGAGCCTGGTGGTGCCTTACAACGAACGGCTGGCGTTGCTGGCGGCGCCGGCCAAGGCCGAAGACGCCGAAGAGGTGACCCCGGAACAAATTCACGACGCCATCGTGGCGTTGCGCGCACGCTTTGATTACGTCCTGCTCGATGTGATGCATACCTTTGACGCCCTGACCTTGAGCGCGCTGGACGCCGCCGATGACATTTTGCTGGTGCTGGGACTAGACATCGTCGCGGTGCGCGCGGCCCAACGCGCGCTGACGATCTTTCAGCGGCTGGATTATCCACGCGAAAAAATCCGGCTGGTGCTCAATCGCTGGAATCAGCAAAGCGAACTTGACATGCGCGAAATCGAACGCGCGCTGGGGCAGCCCGTCACCAGCCGCATCACGGATGATTACCGCACGGCGGTCACGGCGCTCAACTTGGGCCGGCCCTTGCTGGCCACGCCCAATACCTCGGCGCTTGCCACTGAATTGCAAAGCCTGCTGGCGGCCTGCGACCTGCCTTTCGTTGGACAACCCCCCAACACGAAACGCGGTTTGCTGGATGTTCTGTTGCGGCGCAATTCGGCCTCCTATCAGGTTGCCACGACAGCCCCGCAAACGACCCAAGCGCTTTCCCCGCCCACCCCCGCGCCAGCGCCGCCAAAACGCACAACGCCCTTGCTGACGCCTGCCGCGCCGCAGCCGCCCACCCCGCAGCCCGCTGAACGCGGGCACAGTGCGCCGCTCCGCGTGCGGCAAGATGATCCGAAAGCTCTAAAAACTGTTTGAAATAAAATCATTGAGGATGAACCCAGGTTATGGCGTTACGCGATAGGTTGAACAAGGGAACGGCCAACGGCGTCGGGCCGTTGCGCCATTACGGCGAAGCGGCCGCCGCGCCCAAACTGAATTTTTATCAGGAGATCAAGGCGCGTTTGCACGGCATGTTGATTGACCGCATGGATTTGAGCCAGCTCAACCTGCTGACGCCGCAAGAAACCCATGCGCAAGTGGCGCGCATCGCCAACACGCTGCTGACCGAAGAAGACCTCTTGCTGTCGCTGGCCGACCGCGAACGGCTGATCGAAGAGTTGCGCTACGAACTGTTCGGCCTCGGCCCGCTCGAACCCTTGCTGGCCGACCCGACGATTTCGGACATTCTGGTCAACTCGCCTTACAAGGTCTATGTCGAACGCCACGGCAAACTCGAACGCACGAGCGTGACCTTTAACGACAATGAGCACGTCATTCGCGTGATCGAACGCATCGTCACCTCGGTGGGCCGCCGCATTGACGAATCTTCGCCGATGGTGGATGCGCGCCTGCCCGACGGTTCGCGCGTCAACGCGGTCATCCCGCCGATTATGCTCGACGGCCCCTCGCTTTCGATTCGCCGTTTCGGCGCGCAACCGTTGCGCATACACGACCTCATCAAGAAAGGCGCGTTGCCCGCCGAGATCGCCCATCTGTTGGAAATGTGCGTCAAGGCCCGCCTCAACATCGTGGTTTCAGGCGGCACCGGCGCGGGCAAAACGACGCTGCTCAATGTGCTGTCGGGCTATATTCCGGCCAGCGAACGCATTGTGACGATCGAAGATTCCGCCGAACTCTTGTTGCAACAGGAACACGTGCTGCGCATGGAAACACGCCCGGCCAACGTCGAAGGGCGCGGCGAAATCACGCAACGCGATTTGGTCAAAAACGCCTTGCGCATGCGGCCCGACCGCATCGTCATCGGCGAGGTGCGCGGCGGCGAGGCGGTGGACATGTTGCAAGCCATGAACACGGGCCACGACGGCAGCCTGGCGACGGTGCACGCCAATACGCCGCCCGACGCGCTGACCCGGCTCGAAACGATGGTGCAAATGGCCGGCATGCGCATGTCCGATGCCGCCATCCGCCAGCAAATCGTCTCGGCGATTGATCTGGTGGTGCAGGTGGCGCGCCTGAGCGACGGCACCCGCCGCTTGACTTCGCTGACCGAAATACTACCGCTGAAGCGTAAGGGATTTCAGACCCAGGAAATCTTCCGTTACGAACGCCAGGGCATTGACGAAAACGAGCGCGTCATCGGGCGTTTCCGCTATTGCGGCGTGCGCCCGCGCTTTGCCGAACGTTTGGCGGCGTGCGGGTTGAATCTGCCGCCGGGTTTCTTTGACGAAAAGTGAGGCTTAAGTGCAACGGCGCTGAAATTGCGCCTTCCCCTTGTAGGCGCGCATTTATTCGCGCTGTACCGCAGAGCTTTCAGATGGCATTGAATTGAGTGCGTAGGACAGACTTTGGTCGGTCCTTGATGGCTAAACGACCAAGCCAGGACAGACTAAGTTTAACAAGCAAGTTGAAGAAACCACTGGGGACACGGGGCACACAGGGGACACGGGGAGCACG
>JANOWX010000211.1:0-5368 GCA_031418175.1 Acidobacteriota bacterium
CAAACCTCTTATAGCGGGTTGCTTTTCGGTTTCCGGAAAAAACCACGCAGGGTGACGGTACGGCGGGCGTGTGCATGCGGTGACGGCGCCTTTTAACCCCTGCGCGATTGGTTGACGCGCCGCTTGATCACGCGCGCGGTACCGTCCCGCTGCGTGGTTTTTGCCGTACACCGAACTGCAACCCGCTATAAGCGGTTTGATTCTCATTCAATCCGCCAACGGCCAACGCTCAGGTCGCTCACGCTCTCCGTTCTGCAATGACAACAGTACTTGGAGGCGCGCAACATCAACTCACTGCCCAAACCAGGTTCGCTCCGCCGCCAGACACTCGCGCTTGAGTTCGTTCAACGCGCGGGCGTACCAAACCAACCCTTCGCCCGCCAGTGCGTAATAGAGAAACAAGCGCGCATAGATCAGCCCGGAGAAGAGGTTGAGGTAACGATCCGGCCGCAACTGATTCATCAAGCTGTGATGCAGGTAAAGCGCGACGATGATCACCAGCACAAAGCACACGACTAAGGCGGGCAACCTCGGAAAGAACACGCCGCGCGGCGTCACACTCCGTTTGTCGCCGGTCAACAGTCCCAACGTCATGCGCTGCCGCCCTTCGGTCAGTTCGCGTTGCATGGCGACGACAAAATGAAAAGGCGGCAGCAAAAAGAGCGCGTTGAGAATGAGACCATAGAGTACGGCTTTCAGATAAGCGGCCTGTGCGGGCGCGGCCTGCGCAGCGCTCAACAACGTGATCGGCTCCGCCGGTAAAAACCAGCGCGATAGCAAAACCGCCCCCAACGCCCCCAACCCGAATATGCCCGCCGCCGCCAGCCAGGCGCGCCGGTCGCCCGCGCGTGTCAGCTTCCAATCCAGCGCCAAGCCGCCCAACGAAGTCGCCCACACCCAGCCAAACATCACCAGGCTCCCCGTCACGCCCTGGCTGCCATACCGGTCAAACTGATAAGCGACTTCCACCACCAGCGCCACCGCGTATATCGCCGCATAAATTCCGCAACTCGTCATTGCATGCCACA
This sequence comes from Acidobacteriota bacterium, assembly GCA_031418175.1. Classification (GTDB taxonomy): domain Bacteria; phylum Acidobacteriota; class Blastocatellia; order RBC074; family RBC074; genus JACPYM01. The sequence goes on from JANOWX010000211.1 coordinate 1,029, forward strand.
GATGTCCGCCAAAGGGCGCGTCCAGCTTGCCCGAAAGGCCGAAGGTTGCCGCGATGTCGGCGGGCGTGAGCGTCTGCAACAAACTGCGCTCTGTTTCGAGCACCCGCACCGCCGCGCGCAATTTATCCGCTTCCGCCCGGCAGCGTTCACACTCCGGCAAATGCGCCTCGACCAACCGACGCTCCGCCGCGTTCGCGTGACCGAAACAATACGCCGTGAGCAACTTGCCGATGGTGGGCGCAGCGCATGCCGTTGTTTTCGTAAGCGCGGTTTGCTCAGCCAAAACTTTCTCCTTTCGCAATAGTACCGCCAACCCCCAACCGCCGCCGAGCCAGCACAACCGTAGCGGCCTCGCCATCCAATAAGCGGCGAAACATCTCTTCGGCGGCATAGAGCCGCGCGCTGACCTGCCCCGGCGTCAGGCCGGAATTACGACTGATCTCTTCGATGGTGTAACCCGCCGTGCGATTGAGCAGCAAAATCACGCGATGCATCCGTGGCAGTTCACGCAAGGCTCCATGCACACCCACCAGCAAACTAAAGTCGCAGTCCACGATTTGGCTCAATGCCATCGCCACCGATTCCAAGTCCTCTTCAGCTATGGGCGTCAACGACACACTTGCTTGCCCCCGCGCCCGCCAATAATCGGCGATCTTGCCGCGCACGATATACGTCAACCAAGTGTCAAGACTGCTGTCGCCCCGAAACAGGCCACGCCGCAATTGGCCAAGCGCCGCCACCAAGGCTTCTTGCGCCACATCTTCGCAATCCTGCGCCGGGATGCCAGCGCGACGTGCCACTTGCATCAGCCAGGTCAGCGCGTGCTGGCCGAACTCTTCGGAAGCCGCTTCGCCGCCGTCGCCAAGCGCCGCGCGTAACTGATCGTTTGGGGGAATAGCCATGGCCAAGACCGTTTCAATAAATAAGCGTTCCAGCCTTGTCTTCGGATACTGCCGAATGAAGACGCGAAAAAAAATCTTTATGAGCGCAAAAATTTCACGCGCGCCCACGACTATAACAATGGGCAAAGACGCCAGTGACACGCGCGAAAATTTCGCCTTACAAACTGTGGTTGATTTAGGACGGGGGCACGTTCGCCTCTGAGACGATGCACACCATAGTTTGTCTATTCCGGTTCAGTCAATACATTTCCAGCAAGCGCGCGTTTCCTGCACCACGTTTGCCCGTGCTGGCGCGGCACGGGCAATTGCCTAAATCAAGGAGACCCTATGAGCGAAGATTTTCCTCCGAATCACCTGCCTTGTCCGAGTTGCGGGGGCAGCAGCGCGGCAGATTCAAGGTTTTGCCGACATTGCGCTTTCGACTTTACCACTACGCTTCGTCAGTCTTCACAAGCAGAGACATTGGGTGACGGCGCGCCGAAGCAGAAGCGCTATGCGCTGTTAGCGGCGGGGTTGGCGGCAACGACACTGGTCTTGGTGCTCGCCACGATCTGGGTCTACAGAAGCCGCCACGTCGCTACGTCCATTGCCGCCGCGCCGAGTCAGACGATGACGGAAAAGGCCAAGCAGGTAGAAGCGCGAATTTTGCAAAGCGCAACGGTCACGAACGCTGAACTGGCAGGGCTGTCGTCGTATGAATTGCGTGTGCTGCGCAACGTTCACTTCGCGCGTTATGGGCGCGTTTATGACCGGCCTGGGTTGGGTGATTATTTTTATACCAGCCCATGGTACAAACCCGATGCTAACTACAACGACAATCTGCTCACGGCTACAGACAAAGCCAACATCAACCTAATCCTTGCGCAGGAGAGTCGAGTCAAGGCTGCGGAAGCTGCCGCTGCAAACGCTACAGCTACGAGCGCGCCGATAGCTAACACAGGCAGTGTTAACGTCAGCCTTATTGCCACCACTGCGCTTACAAAAGAGAAGGCGCAAATAGCCGTTGATCAGGCTTTAGCTGCAGCAAAGCAACAGTTTGGCAGAAGAGTAAGCGCATTTGCTAAAGGTATCGTTGAAGGGGTTCAAGACCTGCCACAAGAAAATCTAGCTAAAGCTGATGTTACATATGTCAATGCCGAAACAGCTTGCATGCAGAGACAGTATCCTTGGACACAGGGGGTAGCAACATTCAAACGCTATAACGATGGCAGATGGGTTCTAACAGAGATTACTACCGGAGAGATAATGTGCCTCGCAAGCTGGAGTCCAAACATAGAAGTCAGATGAGGAGGCGACTCGGTTAGACATGGTCCTTAAATTCACGATGTTTGCCGTTAAGACCACATTCAACAAGACTGCGCTATAAATCAGGTATGGCAGCTAAAGTGTTACGGAAACCAAACTGCCACCATTGTAAGAGTCGCTAAGAAAAATGGAGGTTATTTCAATGTCATCACAACGCATAGCTCTGGTATTCACGCTTTGCCTTCTGGCCTTTCCAATCGCAGCGCAGGATGCCAAACCGTTGGAGAATCAAGATGTGATCCGGTTGACGCGCGCCGGGCTGAGCGAAGACCTCATCATCGCCAAAATCAAAAGCTCACCGACCAATTTTGATACTTCGACCGATGGGATCATGCAACTCAAGCAAGCGGGTGTGAAAGATCGCGTGCTAGCGATAATGCTGGATGGAGTTGGGAAACCGGCAACGACCGCCGTGTCCGTCAGCAACTCGGATGCCGCTTCGCCAAAGAAGTACCCAGAGGAGCTCGGTGCCTTCGTCAATCAGGATGGCAAATGGAATGCCCTGCCAACCGAAAAAGCCGAGTGGAAAACCGGCGGCGGCTTAAAAGCTATGGGGCGCATTGCCGCTCTAGGTGGCACCATTGGAGTAGACGTTGATGTTTATGTTACTGGCCCGACGAGTTCTTTGACTGCCACTCGAAAGGCAGAGTTTTTGTTATACGTCGCCGAAGGCGATGTGCCTACGGCTTATCAGTTGGTCAAGTTGACACAAAAGAAGGACAGGCGTGAATTCAAAATTAGCAAAAGTGGTTGGTTCTCAGTTAAAAACGGACCAGGTAAAGCCGCTGTGCCCTTCGAGGCGAACAAGGTGAGCGTGCGCACCTACCTCATTAAACTCGAACTCGAACCGGGTGAGTATTGCTTTTTCAAAGCGGCTGGCGCTCAGACAGGGGACAGCGGTTTGGTCTATTCATTCAAGGTTGTTTAAGCCCGCCGCTTGTATGTTCGACAAGCTGCCAGCTTGTCGAGGCGTAGCCGTTAGTCCATTGGATTAGCGGACGGAACTTCGACAAGCTGGCAGCTTGTCGAACAACTCGGCACACCGCTACTTGCACTACATCAACGGTTGCGCCGCTTGAAGCCAGCTAGGAGGAAAAAATGAAACGAACGTTGCTCGTCTTTGCATTGTTACTCGGTCTGTTGCCGACACAACCAGCCATTCAAACAAGCGCAGCCAGGCAGCCGCTCAAGCGGACTTCTCTTGATCCATCCGCCGCTATTGGGTTGGTCGCCGATTACCAATTCCGCGATGCGCTAAGCAGTTCCGTCAGCAATGCGCCCGCCTTGACTGATCTCGGCAGCAACTCATTTGAGAGCGCCGCCGTGGATGATTCGTCACGCCGCGTTTTGCAATTCGACCCGAATAACGGCGTGGCGCTGACGCCGACAGCCGGACTGATCTCCAATCAGAGCTACACGATTGTGATCTTGTTTTCGTTCAGCAATATCACTAGATACCGGCGGATACTGGATTTCAAGAACGGCACTAGCGACACTGGCTTGTACACGGGTCTCAACAATAGTAGAGATGGGTACGTCGTATTCAAGAAAGGACAAGATCAATTTTCCTTTTTAATAGGCACTAAAGTCGCGTTTCAGCCGAATGCCGTGACGCAACTGGTGATCACGCGCGACGCAGAAGGGAATGTGGGTGTGTATGTCAACGGTTTGCGCCAGCTTTCCTTTGTGGATAGAGAAAGTGACGCAGTCATCAATGCCAACAACACGCTGCGCTTTTTCCGGGACAACACAGGGGATAGTGAAAGTTCGGCGGGCTTTGTCGCACGTCTGCGGCTTTACAACAATGTGTTGTCAGGCACTGACATTGCGGGTTTGGACAGGTTGCCGAATGTGCAAGCTGGCTGTCCCAGCGTCAGCGGTCTTAGTCCGAACAATGGGCAGTCAGGTACGACTTTTGCCATCACAGGGACCGGGTTAGGTGGAGTCGCCTCCGTCAACTTTCCTAATGGCGTTGCTGCGCCGTTCACCATCAACAATGACACGCAGCTTACCGTGACGGTACCGAGCGGCGCGATTACCGGCACACTCACGCTGTCCAAAAATAGCTGCAACCCAGTGCAGACCGCAGCGGTTTTCTCCATTTCAACCAATCCACCTTCCACCTTGGTGGCC
>JANOWX010000212.1:0-3482 GCA_031418175.1 Acidobacteriota bacterium
GCAAGCGCGTCGCATAGACATCCAACATCCAGCCGTAGCCGAAATCCTGGCTGATGTTACGTTCCAGGCTGTCGTACTTGCGCGCGATGGTGATGGGAATGCCGCTGAGCGGAATCGTGAACTCGTTGACCTTGAGCGTCATGCGCCCCGGTTTATTCTCGCCCACGACGTTGATCAGGATTTGGCTGAGCAATTGCGCGCCGGTCGAGTTCGTGCCGGTCAGGCGGATGATGTATGGCCCGTTGGCAAGCTGTGTCGGATCGAGCGTGGCGAGCGTCGCGCCGGGATTGCCGCTGAGGTTGCTCGCCAGCACGCGGCAATTGGTCGCCGGATTGGTGCCGTCGCATAGTTCCAGCGTGCCGGTGGTCAGCGTGACGCCCTGCGCCAGCGTGATGGGCGTGAAGGTGCTGACCGTGCTCTGGTGTTGCGGCGCGCCCAGCCAGCCGGGCGTTGCCAGCGGCACGCCGGCCAGCGGGTTCGTCCAGGTGAGCGTCAGGTTGTTGGAAGTGAGTGATTGCAGCGTGCTTTGCGCGACGGCGCTCAGCACATCGCTGCCGGTCGCGGTGCCGGTGTAGCTGAAACTGAACAGCCCGTTGGCATCAGTCACGCCCGTCGCCGTGGCCGGATGCGGGCCATTGATGGTCAGCCGCATGCCAAAGTTGGGAATCGGCTGGTTGCTGGCGTTCTTGAGCGTGGCGGTCGCGGTGACCTGGGTGCCGATTGGATTGCTCGTCGGATTGCCGGCGGGATTCGAGACCGCCAGCGTCAGGGTTGCGTTCTGCAACGAGGCTTCGGGCACGACCGTGACGGTGACTTCGTCGCTGGCGGCCAGATAGGTGTCGCTCACCGTCAGCCTGAAAACATACGCGCCCGGCTGCGCGAAGATGGCCGTGGTGCTGATGGCGTCCGGCGTCAGCAGCGTGACGGGCGCGGGGCCGCTCACTTGCGCCCATTGCGCGCTGAGTGTGCCCGGCACGCCGTCGTCCGAATAAGCGCCGTTGAGCGTGGCCGTGGCGGGTTGGAAGACGTTGAAATCCGGCCCGGCGTTCGCCACCGGCGGCAGGTTGCGGCAGAGCGAACCGGCGATGTAACCATAAGCCAACTGCATGTCCGCCGTCGTCGGCGCAAAGAAGAAATCGTAGGGTGACGAGGCGCTCGCGCGCAGTTCCGTCGTGTTGATCTCGCTGGGCGCGCTGAAGCCGATGGTCAGCACGCGGATGCCGAGGGCTTTGGCGGCGGCGGCGGCCACGGCGGGCGAACCGCTGCGATTGTCGTTGCCGTCCGAAAGCAAAATGATGACGGGCAGGGCATCGGCGCGATGGCGCGCGCTGGTCAGTTCGGTGCGCGCGCGATTGATGCCGTCAGCGACGGCGCTGCCGCTGACGTTGTCAATCACCAGTGCGTCAATCACCGCTTTGGCCTGTGCGGCGTTGCTGGTGAGCGTCTGGTTGACCTCGGCGGGCGCGCCGAAGGAGACGACGGCGACTTGGTCGCTGGCCGGCATTTGCAAGCGATCAATGAAAGCTTTCGAGGCGGTCTTGGCGTCAATGAAAGGCTGGCCTTCGACCGAACCCGAACGGTCAATCACCAGCGCCACATCCAGCTTGGCCGTGTTCTGGCCGCAACCGACCGTGACTTGCACGTCGTCGCTGGCGCTCAATTGGCCGTCGCTCGCCGTCAGTCGCAAGATGTATGTGCCCTGACCGCGGAAGGTCGCGGCGGTGGCGGGCGCATTCGGCGCGGTGAAACTGACCGGCGCGGGGCCGCTCACCTGTGTCCAGTTGATGGTCAGCGGGGCGTGCGAATCGTCTGTCACCGTGCCGTTCAAGGTCAGCGTGTTGGGCAACGGGACCAACTGCTGATCCGCGCCGGCATTGACCAGCGGCGCCTGATTGACGGCGCTCATCGTGACGGTCAGGTCATCGCTGGTGCTCAGCGCACTATCGTTTGCGCTCAACCGCAACGTGTAAACGCCGGCGGCTGAAAACGTGGCGGTGGTTATCAACGCCTGGGCATTGGCGAAAGTCACCAAGCCCGGCCCGCTCACCTTGCTCCAGCTGAGCGTAAGCCCCGTCCCTTGCGGATTGCCGTCGTCGGTGGCGCTGCCCGCCAGCGTGACGCTGTTCGCGGGCAGCGTAAGCGTCTGGTCCGGCCCGGCATTCACCACCGGGGCCTGGTTCGGTTGCGCCACCGTGATGACGACGATGTCGCTGGCGCTGGTCACCGAATCGGAAGCCGTGAGTTGCAGGATGTAGACACCCAACTGCGGCAAATTCACGACCGGGTTCTGCAAGAAACGGTTGCTGAAAGTTACGGTGCCCGGCCCACCCAGGGCAGTCCACAAATAAGTCAGCGGCGTGTTCAGCGGCAGCCCGTCATCCAGCACGGTCGCTTGCAGCGCCAGCGCGGCGGCTTGCGCGGGGCTGACGGTGCGATCCGACCCGGCGTTCACCACCGGCGGGCCGTTGAAATTGAGCGCGACATCGCCTTCGCCCGTGTAAATCGAATCGCTGGCGGCCAGCCGCAGTTTGTAAATGCCCGGCGCTGAAACGGTGACGCCCGTCAGCGGGTTGCCGGGATTGGCAAAGGTCACCGTGCCCGGCCCGCTGACCTTGCTCCACGCATAGCTCAGCGGCACGCCCGGCGGCACTCCATCGTCGGTCACGGTGGCGACCAGATTGGCCGTGTTGGCCGGCCAAAGCTGTAACGGCACGGCTTGAATGCTGACGCTCGGCGCGCGATTGACCGCGTCGGTGACGTTGACCTGCACATCATCAAAACTGCTGACCTCGCCATCGGAAACGGTCAACCGCAAGACGAAAATGCCGGTCGCGTCATAAAAGAATGCTTGCACGATTGGTTGATTGGCGCCGAAAGGAAAAGTCACACGACCAGGCCCGCTCAGCATCGTCCACGCATAGGTCAACGTGCTGCCCAGCGGCAAGCCGTCATCCGTCGCCGAACCGAAAACGTAGCTGGTATTGTTGCCGCTCGGCAAATAGACATTCCCGTTCGGCCCGGCATCCACCACGGGCGGGCGGTTGTTCGAGACGCGCACCTGAGAGCTGACCGTCAACACCGAATCCGAAACCGTCAGCCGCACTATGTAAGTGCCCGCCTGGCTGAACGTCGCGCTGGTCGTCAGGCTGTTGGCATTCGCAAAAGTGACCGTGCCCGGCCCGCTTACCACACTCCACACATAAGTCAGCGCCGCGCCCGCCGGCAATCCGTCATCGTTCGCCGCGCCCGTCAAATTGACCGTCAACGAACCCGGATCGAAATAAACATCCAGCCCAGCGCTGGCCGTGGGGGCTTGGTTGAGCGTGATGACGACCTCATCACTGGCGCTCAATGCTCCATCCGTGGCGGTCAGCCGCAGCGTGTAGCTGCCCGGCGCGGAGAAACTCACCGAAGTCGCGGCGTTGTTGGCGTTGCTGAAGGTGACGGTGCCCGGCCCGCTCACCTTGCTCCACGTTGCCGTC
>JANOWX010000213.1:0-5048 GCA_031418175.1 Acidobacteriota bacterium
CCGTGACAGTAGTTTTCGATGACAAGATTGACATCTACTTCGCACGTCAGCTCGTGCTTGAACGGCTCTCGCAGGCGCGCGAACAAATCCCCGCAGAGATTGGCGCGCCAGAGATGGGGCCAATTTCAACCGGGCTGGGAGAAATCTATCAGTACGAACTGAAGTCAAAAAATCCGAAGGAATACGACGCGACGGCTCTGCGCACGATTCAGGATTGGAGCGTGCGGCGGCAACTGCTCGGTGTGCCGGGCGTGACTGAAGTCAACAGCTTCGGCGGGTTTGAGAAGCAATATCAGGTGCGGCTCGATCCGACGAAGCTGCAATCCTATGGCTTGTCGTTGCGCGACGTGTTTGAAGCGGTCGCGCGCAACAACGCCAACGTCGGCGGCGCTTACATCGAGAAAGACGCCGAACAGTATCTGCTGCGCGGCATCGGCCTCGTCACTTCGCCCGCAGACATCGGCATGATCGTGGTCAAGACCGGCAAAGATGGCGTGCCCATCTTTGTGCGCGATGTGGGCGAAGTCGTCGCGGGCGCAACCGTGCGGCAGGGCGCGGTGACGGCTGACGGCGAGGGCGAGATCGTCGCGGGGATTGCGATGATGCTCAAGGGCGAGAACTCGCGCGCGGTCGTCAATCGTGTCAAAGCGCGCGTCGAAGAAATCAAAAAGACTTTGCCCAAAGGCGTCGAATTGATTCCGTTTTATGACCGCACCGAACTCGTTGATCGCACCGTCTGGACAGTAGCCAAGAATCTGATTGAAGGCGCGTTGCTCGTCATCGTCGTGTTGATTTTGCTGCTCGGCAACTGGCGCGGCGCGTTGCTGGTGGCAACGATCATTCCGCTCTCGATGTTGTTTGCGGCGATTTTGATGCGCGTCTTCAATGTGTCAGGCAATCTAATGAGTCTGGGTGCGCTCGATTTCGGCTTGATCGTGGACGGCGCAGTCGTGATGGTCGAAAACGCCGTGCGCAGGCGTGCCGAAGCGCAACACGAAGGCAAAGACGAAGCACCCGAAAAAACTATTCTTAACGCATGCCTTGAAGTCGCGCGTCCGGTCGTGTTCGCGGTGGCGATCATCGCCATCGTTTATTTGCCTCTCCTCAGTCTGACAGGCATTGAAGGTAAGATGTTCAAGCCGATGGCGCTGACCGTTGTATTCGCGTTGCTCGGTTCGCTGCTGCTCTCGCTGACGTTTATTCCCGCGATGCTGACGTTTGTGTTGCGCGGCAAGGTCGCAGAAAGCGAGAGCCAGTTCCTGCGCGTCGCACGCCGTTGGTATGAACCCGCGCGGGCTATCGTGATGCGTCAGCGCGTGCTGGCGCTGACGGTGGCGCTGGCATTGGTCGTCGTAAGCGGCGTGTTGTTTTCTTTTCTCGGCGCTGAATTTATCCCGCGCCTGGATGAAGGCGCGCTCGCCATCGAAGCCAAATTATTGCCGAGCGTCGCGCTCTCGCATTCGATCAACACCTATTCGCAAGTCGAGCGCGTGTTGCGCCGTTTTCCCGAAGTCACGCAAGTCATCACCAAGATCGGGCGCGCCGAAATCGCCACCGATCCGATGGGCATGGAATCGGGCGATGTCTTTATCGCGCTCAAACCGCGCGCCGAATGGACGACGACGAAGAGCCGCGAAGAGTTGGTTGAGAAGATGTCCGAAGCGTTGGAGCAGAACATACCCGGCGCGGCTTTCGGCTTCTCGCAACCGATTGAATTGCGCGTGGCGGAACTGATCTCCGGCGTGCGGTCGGACGTGGCGATCAAACTCTTCGGCGACGACCTCGACACGCTCAAACGCGAAGCCGACAAGATCGCGCGTGTCGTCGGCAAGGTGAGCGGCGCGGAAGATGTGAAAGTCGAACAGATTTCCGGCCTGCCGCAATTGCAAATTAAACCCGACCGCGCCGCGATTGCGCGTTACGGCATCAACGTCGAGGCCGTCAACGATCTGGTCGAATCCATCGTCGCAGGCAAACAGGCGGGCGTGGTGTATGAAGGCGAGCAACGCTTCAACCTGGTCGTGCGCCTGCACGAAAACGCGGGCCGCGATGTCGAGACGATTAAGGCTCTGCTCGTGTCCGCTCCGAATGGCGCGCGCATTCCGCTCGCACAACTGGCCGACATTTCCATCGTCGAAGGCCCGGCGCAGATTTCACGCGAAGACACGCGCCGCCGCATCGTGGTCGAATTGAATGTCAGAGGCCGCGACATCGGCAGCTTCGTCAAAGACGCGCAGACCGCGATTGACCGCGAAATCAAACTGCCCGCGAGCTATTACCTGCGCTGGGGCGGACAGTTCGAGAATCTGCAACGCGCGTCGGAGCGATTGGCTGTAGTCGTGCCGCTGGCGTTGTTCCTGATCTTCGTCTTGCTCTTCACGACGTTCAATTCGCTGAAGCAGGCCGCGCTGATTTACACCGGCATCCCGTTCGCCATCGTGGGCGGCGTGTTCGCGCTGGCCTTGCGCGGGCTGCCGTTTTCCATCTCAGCGGGCGTCGGCTTCATCGCGTTGTTTGGCGTCGCGGTGCTGAATGGCGTGGTGCTGGTCAGCGCCATCAACCGGCTACGCGAGGAAGGCCGGACAGTCGCGGAAGCCGTCGGCGAAGGCGCGTCCACGCGGTTGCGTCCGGTGCTGATGACGGCGCTGGTGGCGAGCCTCGGTTTCATCCCAATGGCCGTCGCCACGTCCGCCGGAGCCGAAGTGCAACGCCCGCTGGCAACGGTTGTTATCGGCGGACTGGTGACTTCGACGCTGTTGACGCTGCTCATTCTGCCCATGCTTTATCGCTGGTTCGAGCGCGATGAGCAAAAACACGACCTCACCGCTGACACAGAAGAAACAATGGCAAGCTGAAAATCAGTTGAGCCTGGAGACCCGTATGGAAAAACTGGAACTGGATTTGGAATTACTTCTGCCCGGCGTTGCCGATGAGCAGGATCAATGCGTAGCGCGCGTGCAGGAACGCTTGAAAACCGCGCGCGGCGTCACCGAAGCGCACCTCGAAAAGAAGGACGGCAAGGCGCAACTCTGCCTTCATTACGATCTGACGCAAACGACGCTCGCCGCGATTCAACGCCTTGCCACGCAGACTGGTGCGGAAATCACTGACCGCTATCAGCACAATTTGATCCGCATCGAAGGGATGGATTGTTCGGACTGCACGCTGGCAATTGAACACGGCCTGAAACGCATGGACGGCGTATTGACGGCGACGGTCAATTACGCTGCGCAGACCGCGCGCGTGGAGTACGACACACAGAAACTCAGCCGGTCAGCGGTTGAAAAGCGGATTCGCGGGATGGGCTACAAGGTGGCGCAGGAAGGTGTAGCGGCCTTCTTTGCCGAGCGGCGCGAATTGATCTTCGCGTTATTGGCGGGCGCGTTCGTGCTGGCGGGCTGGCTGGCGGGGCGTTTTTTCGGCGTGAGCGAATGGGTCACGACGCCGCTTTATCTGGCGGCGTATTTGTTCGGCGGCTGGGACATCGCGCGCCACGCGGTTCACTCTTTGCGCGAAAAACAATTCGACACCGATTTGCTGATGGTGCTGGCGGCATTGGGCGCAGGCGCGTTGGGTGAATTTTTTGAAGGCGGGCTGCTGCTCTTTCTCTTCAGTCTGTGGCACGCGCTCGAAGAGATGGCGCTGGATCGTGCGCGCGACGCGGTGCGCAAACTCGGCGACCTCGCGCCCAAGACCGCGCTGGTGCAGCGCGACGGCAAAGAAGTCGAACTGAGCGTCGAGCAACTCAACGTAGACGACACGGTGATCGTGCGGCCTGGCGTGCGCATTCCGGTGGACGGCGCAATCCTGAGCGGCGCATCGGCGGTCAATCAGGCTCCGGTCACGGGCGAAAGCGTACCGGTTGAAAAAGCGGTGGGCGATAAAGTCTTCGCCGGAACGGTCAACGGCGACGGCGCGCTCGAAGTGAAAGTCACGCGGCTGGCAAAGGACAACACGCTCGCTCGTGTGATGCAGATGGTCGAAGAAGCGCAAACGCAAAAGACCCGCACGCAACAGGTGACCGAAAAATTCACGCGCTGGTTCGTGCCTGCCGTGCTGATTGTTGTCGCGTTGATGATCGTCGTGCCGCTGCTGCTGGGCGGGACGTTCCGCGAATCCTTCCTGCGCGCGATGACGCTGCTCGTAGCGTGTTCGCCTTGTGCGCTCGCGCTCGGCACGCCGTCCGCGATGCTAGCGGGCATCGCACAAGCGGCGCGCAACGGATTGCTCATCAAAGGCGGCGCGCATCTCGAAACGCTCGGCGCTTTGACGACCATTGCCTTCGACAAGACCGGTACGCTGACGCACGGTCAGCCTGAAGTCACCGATGTCATCACGGCTGAAGCGAATCAGAACGCCGATGAATTGCTGGCGCAGGCAGCGGCGGTCGAGAGCCGTTCCGGTCATCCGCTGGCGCAAGCTGTCGTGCGCGCGGCAGCAAAGAAGTCTTTGCCGCTTCCAGCCTCCGGGGAACTGGTCTCGCTCACGGGTCGCGGCTTGCGTTCGACGGTCAGCGGCGCAGACATCCTGATCGGCAATCGCAAGCTGATGAATGAATCCGGCGTCGCCCTGTCTGAATCCGTCAACCAGCAACTTGAGCGACTCGAAACCGATGGCAAAACGACGATGATTATCGCCCTCGGCAATGTAGTCGCGGGCGTCATCGCGCTGGCCGATACGCCGCGCGCCGATGCGAAAGCGACTTTGCAGCGGCTCAAACAACTTGGCATTCGGCAGACGCTGTTGCTGACGGGCGACAATCGGCGTGTCGGTGAAAAGATGGCGAGCCTACTCGGACTCGACGCCGTGCGTGCTGAGTTAATGCCGGAAGACAAAGTCACAGCCATCCGCGAACTCGCTGCCGGAGAAACGGTGGCGATGGTCGGCGATGGCGTGAATGACGCGCCCGCATTGGCGGCGGCCAGCGTAGGCATTGCGATGGGCGGTGCGGGAACCGATGTCGCGCTCGAAACAGCGGATGTCGCGCTGATGGGCGATGAACTGAGCAAACTTCCTTTTGCTATCGGGTTGGGATGCGCTACGCGGCG
>JANOWX010000214.1:0-2407 GCA_031418175.1 Acidobacteriota bacterium
GGTGCAGTTGTTTGCCGAGACGAGTCAGGGCTTGGAGATGAAACCGGACGGCTCAGGATTCCGCATCAATACACGTTTCAACAAGTTCACCAACTTGCCCGAACTCGCTGCGTTGTGGCGGCAGGTGTTGGATGTGAAGAATGCCGATCAACTGAATCTGCCACGCCCGCAATTGATCGGCGGCGCGCCGCAAGTCATCAGCATTCCTGCGAGTCCGGCGCTGAAAAAGTTCGTCAAGTCATTGGCCGCGCGCGTCGAACGCATCAAGAGCCGCCGCGTCGCTCCCGAAGTGGACAACATGCTCAAAGTGACTTCAGAAGGTCGCAAAGCCGCGCTCGACATTCGGCTGGTAATGCCTGACCAGCCTTGTCCGCCTGCCAACAAGGTCGTTGCCCTGGCCGACCAAATCGCTGAGTTCTATCGCCAATCGCAAGGTTGCCAATTGGTCTTCTGCGATTTAGCCACGCCGCGCGCAAAAAATACATGACGACTCAGAGTTTGATGGAAAGCTGGCGCAACGCCGCCACGAAATTTCTCAACCCTTGCCGTTCCAGTAAGCTCAAGAAATCAGTTTCGTTGATGGGTGGACGGCGGCGGCGTGCGCGCATCTCTTGCAAGACGGTAATCACTTCTGCCTCTGCTTCCTGCAAGAGGGCGGTCACGAATTCATCTGGATGAATTGCCTGTACGCCGTAAGGAGCAAGTGCTGTGGCAGGGAAGTCGCGCAAGTTGAAAGTAATGATCAAGGCGGCGTCGGCTTTGATGGCGGCGGCCAAGACGTGGCGGTCATCGGCATCAGGCAAAGTCAACGTAGGAACCAGTTCTTCAAAATCTTCTACCAGCGAATCTTCTATTGCGCCGATCATTGCCTCACGCCGCGCCCCCAGTTTTTCTGGTGTGAGTGTGCTATCGGCTGTCCGATTTTCCAGCACGTTCCGTATCCATTCGTCATGAATGGCGTTGGTCCAGCGCGGATAAAAAAGACCTGCGACTCCCAACGAAGTGAGCAAGTCGGCCAGCGTGATGGAATAAATGACGCAGGCATCGCACACCGCTATCTGTTCGAAGACCGACTCACTCGGCGTCATACAACCCCATGTCTTCGGCCAGTTCGACCATTGTTTGCAGAGCGGCTTTGCCCTTTTCCTGACGCTGCCGTTTGTATTCCATCAGGTCGGCCATTGTAATGCGGCGATGCGTGCCGACGTAATGAAAGGGAAGTTCGCCGCCATCCAATTGCTTGAGCAACGTAGGCCGCGAAATGTGCAAGAGTTCCGCTGCCCGTTCCGGCGAAACTTCCTCATCTTCGGCTATCAGGATGAACCGCTTGCCCTGACGTTCCAGCGTCAACGCTTGCTGTAAAACTTCTACGGTATTGGCGGGCAAGGCGACTTCCATCGCCGGCGCGCCGCTCAATGCCAACTTAATCGGCACGCCCTGTCTCACGCATTCACGCAAGCGTTGCAAGGTTTGTTCGAGTTGTTCGCGCAACAGCGCCGTTGACATCGTGTTTCTCTTTGTTCGTTCAGTCATAAGTTCTGCCCAATCCGTTTCTCGCTCATTCTTCCGTTACAAATCGGTCAAGAGCATCTTATCGCCGTTGTGGTGTAACTGTAAATAACTGTAAGTTGCGAATTGGGTTTACGCTAAACCGAATCCACTATCAACCCACGACCACCAGAAAGAACAGCGGGCAACAGTGTCACAAGGCGAAACATGCTTCGCCTTGTGATAACCACGAATGCTTTTTACTGAACCGTTATGGATGAACAGGCTTACTCCATCGAAACCGGCACTCTCACGATTGAAACCGCCGATGAGCTTTCCGCCCGCACCGGCATTTATGGCGCGATCAAACGCGCCTTGATTGCGCGCGGCATTCCCGCCGACGAGATCGCTTTCATCCATGACTTCCCTACGCCGAAAAAGAAAGCCGAAGCCTTTGCCGCCTGCAATGCGGGAAAGATTCGTATAATGCTCGCCTCGACGGAGAAAGCCGGTACAGGCGTGAACATACAGGAGCGGTTGTATGCGCTTCATCATCTTGATACGCCGTGGCGGCCTTCTGACATTGAGCAAAGAGAAGGGAGGATTTTGCGCCAGGGGAATCGCTTCCCTGCCGTGCATATTTGCACCTACATCACCGAAGGCAGTTTTGACGGCTACATGTGGCAGACGCTGGAGAGCAAAGCCCGCTTCATCAGCCAGATCATGGCGGGCGAAGTCACGGCGCGTACCGCCGATGACGTAGACCAACTCGTGATGACTGCCGCACAAATCAAAGCCATTGCGAGCGGCAATCCGCAGATACTGGAAAAGGTCGCACTCGAAGTAGAACTGACCAAGCTCGAACGCCTGTACAGCGTGTGGCTTTCAAATCGGCGGCGGATGCAGTTCGAAGCCGAAC
>JANOWX010000215.1:0-2683 GCA_031418175.1 Acidobacteriota bacterium
GCTTGGTTTATTCGCCGCGTTTCGAGAGTGGTTTTATGGGCAAACTGGTCGGCAAGGATAAAACGACGGTGCGTGGCGGTTATGGCATCGCCTACGACGCGACGTTTTACAACCTGATGCTCAACATCTCGACGGCATCTCCGACGGTCTTTTTGACCAGCGCGATTCTGCCGGTTCCGGTGGCCGCGCCTACGGGTGACAGGGTGCGTGCCGCCGCGCAAACCAGCGGGTTGATTCGGTTCAATACGTTCGATCCGCGTTTCAACAACCGCACGACAATTAATCCGACGATGCGTTCGCCTTACGCCCAGCAATGGTCGTTCGGCATCCAGCGCGAATTGCCGGGCAACAACGTCCTTGAGGCGCGCTATGTCGGTACGCACGGCGTCGGGCTTTTCCAGACCATTAATCAGAATCCTTTGATTGGCCCATTGCTCAGTGGGTTCAGCCGCCCCTTCCACGACCCGGTCACGAATGCGGCTGCGACCATGGCTTTTCGGGGCTTTCCTAATGTGCTGCCACCGGGTACGACCGCACAGACCTGCACGGACGATCCGACGACCGCCGACAACGATGCGATTTGTAACGGTCGCCTTTTCCGCACGGGGCTGGCGCGCGAACGCATTAATGGCGCGCAGAATCTTTATCACGCGTTGCAGATGCGCTTCGATGGGCGTTTCCGTCGCCAGTGGATTTACGGTTTGACTTACACCTACAGCAAGAATCTGGACAACTCCAGTGAGGTGTTCGCGTTTGGAGGCGGCAATTCCGTGACGCTCTCGCAGAATCCGCTTGATCTGACGCGCGACGAGCGCGGTTATTCTGGTACGGACGTGCCGCATTCGTTCACGGCCAATTTCATCTGGACGCTGCCTTTCCTGACTGAGCAGAAAGGCATTCTGGGCCGGATCGCAGGAGGCTGGCAACTCAACGGCACGGCGCGTGTGCAAAATGGTATCCGCTTCACGCCGACACAGTTGCTGGGTCGTAACTCTTACGAAGACGCCGCTTTTATCAACGGCATCGTTGGCGGCCAGTCGCAATTTCGTCCGTTCTTAGGCAATGCCAGCGCAGCGCCGAACCGCGTGGCGATTTCCGACGTGGACGCTTGCATCTTCTATTCGCTCTGCGGCACGTCAGGTGGTAACCCGATCTTGCAACGTAGCTCGACTGGCTATTTCCTGATGTCCGATCTGAATCTGGCGACGCGCACGTTCACACCGGTCAATCCGGCGGATGTGCGCTTCATCATCAACGGCCCAGGTTCGGCTGCGCGCTTGGGAACGCCGCTCGGCTCGGTGGCGCGGAACAGCCAACAGGGTGATCGAATTGAAACGGTGGATTTCAGCGTCTTCAAGACGTTCAAGATTACTGAAACCACCAATCTGCAATACCGCTTGCAGATGATTAACGCGCTCAATCATCCAATCTTCGGCACGCCGAACAGCATCAGCGTGGACAACCGCAACTTCTATAACTTCCAAGAGAACAGCGGTGGCCGCCGCGTCATTTCGATGTCGCTGCGCTTCCAGTTCTAACTGGGCGGTTGTTGATTGGCAGTAATAACTCAAGAGCCGTCCTGCCGGACGAATCGTTCGGCAGGACGGCTCTTTTGTTTGCAACGGTACCGTAGGTTGTCCAACCTGCGGAGCATTTGGGCCGGCGCGCATTGCGGGAAACTGGCGCGTAGCCTTGAAGGTCGTCGGCTTATATAAATGCTCCGCAGGTTGGACAACCTACGGTACCGCCCGATCTACTCAAAGCTTCAGCCGCTTGATCACCAAATCGTCAAATGACCCCATCCCGGCGGAGTAAAACAGGCTGATTTGTCCCGCCTTCAGTTCATCGTCGGTAAAATTCGCCAAGCGCAAGGCATTCACCGAAACCTCGATCCTGCCGCCGACACAGCGCAATTTGATCTCGTTGCGAAAGGTGATAATCAGATCGCGCCGCCAACTGCTCAGTTCGACCTCTTTCCCGTTGACCTCTTTCGTCAGTTTGTAAACGCCTTCCTTGCCGCCAGTCAGCGGCGCCAGCAAGAACCGGTAATAGCCCTGCTGGTTGTTGCGGAAGATGATGCCGAAGGTCGGCAGCTTGACCTCCGCCGCGCTGCCCAGACTGGTCTGATTGGCGCTGCGTTCGCCGCCCGTGTAAGCCGCCGCGACGACCGTCAGTTCAAAGTCGCCCCAGAAGTGTTTGCCGACCGGCACCATGCATTCGCCGTTGACCCAATACTTGCCTTTGCTGACGTAGCATTGGTCGGTCTTCAACCAGCCTTCGCCCGGCTCGAAATTTTCCTTGAAGACAGGCGGCGGTTCAGCTTTGTCCTGCGCCACCAGTTCCAGCGCGAGCGGGCCCAGTAACAAAAACAAACACGATAAACTCAGTTTCATCATCAGCGCTCCTTGTTAGTGAAAAGTGGTTGAACCGTGCAATCTTCCCGCACAGGGTTGCATTGTGAGCCGGCGTTCCAGTCAAATACGCCCGCCTTCAACACGCGTGACAATGCCTCACAACTTCATGACGCAGGTAAAGACTTATGAAACGTTTACCGACCATAATTCTCTTTATTCGCTTATTACTCGGCATCGTCTTCGTCACCTACGGCGTCGTCAAGCTCGGCGGCGGCCAGTATTACTACGGTGATTTCGTCATTGACAGCAAGACGGTCAGCGGCACGTCG
>JANOWX010000216.1:0-18062 GCA_031418175.1 Acidobacteriota bacterium
GTAGGCGCGGTTGAGTTGCAGCTTGTTGACCGTTGCCCGGCCACTCGCAGTTAGCCCAATGATCTGCGTGTAGTCCGCGCTCCAGGCGAAATGCTTTTGCCATTTGTGTCGGCGCGGATGAAAGAGCGGGGCGAGTTCGCCGGTTTGCGTATCCAAGGCTTCGGTCTGGGTGTACTTGGCGCCGTTACAGCCCTGACACGCCAACGCCAAATTACCCAGTCGCCCGCGCCCGCCACGTACACGCGGGATAATGTGTTCGATGGAAAACGGGTCAGTCGAAAAATGCAGCGGGCTTTGGCAGTATTCGCAACGCCCCTGTGCCCGTGCCGCAACGATACGGCGCACTTTTTCAGGCATGCGCTGGCTACTCATAAGGGGGCGGATTGATGCCGAGTTGTTGCATGACCTCGCGCAGTCCTACCTTGCGTAAGCGCGCCAATTCAGCCAGCGCTTGAACGCGCTCCAGGTTGAGAGCTTCTTGTTGATTGGTGAGCGCGACCAATTCCGCGTGCGCTTGTGCGGTGAGCGACTCAGCCCGGCGTTTGGCTTTCAACTCGTCGTAACGCTCCCAGGTTTGTTCGTCAAAGCCCCGATTGATCTTGAGGAGAAGCTCCGTTTCGGCGGCTGAGAGACAGGGCGGCAATTTGGTTTTACGGGCAGGCTCACGCGGCAGGTTTTTTTCCAGCGTGGCTTGGATAAAGTCCGCTGTCCCCACACCCGCCCGCGCCGCCGCCAAGTGTATCCGTGCCGCCAAAGCCGGTTTGAGTTCAATGGTCAAAGTCATGAATTGGCTCCTTTCGGCAACAGTTAAACACGGCTCTCGTTTTTCCCGCAATACCTTCAATTCGACGCCGGTTGATAATTTTATTGCTTGCCGATCACCAACGGCTGCGGCTCGGCTTCGCGGCGATAAAACACGCGCGGGCGCTGCACCTCACGCAACTTTAGCAGCCGCACCTTCACCAGTCCGCGATCGGCCTTCTGGTCGGCGAGAACCTTGCTGGCCTGCATCTGCGGCACGGCGGTCGAGGCGAAATCGAACCATTCGCGCAACACCACTTGCCCATCGCGCGGACGCCGGTCAGCCGCCATCTTGCGCAAACCGTCTTCGATCAACGCGTAAGTCAAATAGCCGTGCCCGAGCGCCGAATTTTCTTTGGCGACCTGATAGCTTTGCGAGGCAGTGAGGATGTTCAGGCCCTTCTCATAAGCCAACTGTGCCAGCCCCTTGGCATTCATCGGCCCGCGCCGTTTTTCCTCCGCTTCCAGCGCCTGGCCGGAATTGCAGGCGTCCAGCACGAGCAGCATGGTTCCGGCATCAATCGGTTCAAACAATCGCTCCAACTCTTCATCTGAAATGGCCAATGGCAGCACGCGCCGCACGCCCGCCTCAGTCAACTCTTCGCGTTTGCCGCTGTAGCCGAGATCGTGGGGCAACAAATAGAACCGTTGTTCAAACGCAAGGCCGTGGCCTGCGAAATACACGACGACGCCGTCTTCGGGTTGAGCGGTCTGCAATTTTTGCAAGGCTGCCGGGGCATTCGCCGGGAGCGCCACACCGCCCAAGCGCAACAAGGCCGCGCTCAAATTGGCTTTGGTGGCTTGCGCATCTGTCAACAGCACCGGTTCTATGCGGGCGAAACGATTCAACGCGCTTTGTTGCTTGACCCACTCGGCGCTGAACAACTGCGCGTCGGCAATGGCGAAGTTCAGATTGAAATTCGGATTGGAATACTGATTGATGCCCACCGCGATGACATAAGCAGTGCCACGCCGCTGCAACGCGGGCGCGCCTTGCACGACTTGTTGCGCATCGGCGCTCTTGATGTTCGCGCGGTTGAAGGCGTAAGCCGCCAACCGATTCTCACCCGCCACCAACGCCAATTCGCTTTCGAGCGTCGCGCGAGCCTGACCCTTCAACACATCGCCGCGCCAAACTTTGACCAACACGCCGTTGCGGAAGAGGCGCACATCCTGCGCGCCGCTGCCTTGCGCGTGCTGGCTGTCGGCTGCGGCTTCGGCAATCTCAACCCGCACTTTCAACGTGCGCGTGTTGACGGCATTTGTCATTGCGCTGTCGGGCAGAGCAAGCTTGACGCGGGGCTGCCGCCGGTCGAGTTGCGCGATGTTTTCTTTAGGCGGCGGCCGCCGGTTCGTCAGAATGTCGGCCAACAATTCGGGATAAAAGAAATCGCTGAAAAACAATTCGACCGGCGCGACATTGAAGGTGTTGCGCGCAAAGCGCCACAGGATTTGATTCCACGCCGCCGGCGAACCGTCAAACAGTCCATCCGGCGTCACGACAATCCATTCGCGGCCTTCCTGGTTATGGGCGCGCAATGAAGCCAGCGTCGCCGCCAGTTTGTAATCCGCCGCCGCCCACAACCGCGCGCTGCCATCCTCACTGCCCGAAACCAGCCACGCGCCTTCCGGGTGAAAGCTCAACGCATTGACCGCCCCGGCGTGCGCGGTCAGCGTTGCACGCGCCTGCCAATTGCCGGTGTCCCAAAGTTGGATGGCGGCGGCACTGTTGCCAGCGGCTAGCGTTTTGCCGTCAGGCGCAAACGCCAGGCTGAGCACACGGCCACTGGCATTAAACGCGCGCAGTTGCCCGCCGCTGGCCGTGTCGCGGATTTTGACGACGCGCTCTGCGCCGCCAGTGGCGAGCTGTTTGCCATCCGGCGAAAGCGCGACAGCGAATAACGGGCCGACCTCGCGCGCAAAGGTGCGCAAGGGCGCGCCGGTTGCGGCATCCCAAAGTTTCGCGGTCTGATCGGCGCTGGCCGAAGCAAGCAGCTTGCCGTCAACACTCAAACTGAGCGCGGTGACTTCGCCTAGATGACCCGTCAGCTTGACCAACTCACGGCCAGTCGTGGTATCCCAACTCTTGATCGCCGCGTCCACACTGGCTGAAAACAGCCGCTGCCCATCCAACGAAAACGCCAGCGCGTTAATGCCTTCGTTATGCGCCTGCCAGTTTTTGACCTCGCGCGCGGCGATCACTTCCCACAACTTGATGACGCCGCCGTAGCTGCCCGCCGCCAGCGTTTGGTTGTCAGGACTGAAGGCCAGCGCATTGATGCTGCCCGCATTGCCATAAAGCGTGCCCACCGCGCGGCCCGAAAACGTTTCCCACAACGTGATCGAAGTATCCAGATTGCCCGTCGCAAACCACCTTCCATCCGGGCTGAACGCCACTGCCTTGACCGGATTGACGCGGCTCGTCAGCGTTAAAGCCTCAGCCGCCTGCGCCGTCTGTCGCACCACGACATCCCGCGTACCATCGCACGCCGCCAATGCTTGGCCATTCGGACTGAAAACCGCAGTCTGATAACGACTGAGATTTTCGGTGTCGGTGAGTTTTGTCAATTCGTTGTTGTTGGCAAGGTCGAAGCGTTTGATGGTGTGGTCGTTGGCGCAGACCAGCAGTTGTTGGGCGTTGGCCGCAAAGGCTACGGTTACGATGGGCGTGGATTGCAGCGGGGGGCTTTTCAGCAATTGGCCCGAACGCGCTTGCCAAAGATGTATGGCCGCATCATTGCCGCCTGAAGCGAAGCGCTCGCCATCTGCGCTGAATGCGAGGCAACGGATGCGATCCTTATGCGCATTGAGCGTGTGCTGTGGGCTGCCAGTGTTCGCATCCCAAATCTTCAACACACCCGCTGCATCGCCCGATACCAAGGTTGGCCCATTCGGACTAAACGCTAAAACGGTGACCCAGGCGCGATGGCCCAGCAGGGAATGCAACTCGCGTCGTGTCGCGACTTCCCAAATTTTGACCGTCTGGTCATCCGTTCCGCCCGACGCCAGCCAACGCCCATCCGAACTGAAGGCGAGCGCCAGCACTGATGATGAGTGTCCATTGATGACGGCGCGCTCTTGCCCTGAAGCGGTGTCCCACAGCCGCAGCTTG
This sequence comes from Acidobacteriota bacterium, assembly GCA_031418175.1. Lineage (GTDB taxonomy): Bacteria > Acidobacteriota > Blastocatellia > RBC074 > RBC074 > JACPYM01. The sequence continues at coordinate 3,914 of JANOWX010000216.1, forward strand.
CCATCGTTGCCGCTCGACGCCAGCACGCGTCCGTCGGGGCTATACGCCAGCGCCTTAATGCCGGTATTGCTGCTGTTCAACGCGCGCAACTCGCGGCCTGTGGCGGCTTCCCAAATTTTGATCGTGCGGTCAGAACTGCCCGTGGCGATGAAACGGCCGTCCGGGCTGTAGGCGATTGCTTCGATCTTTTCTGAATGACCTGTTTGCAAGATCAACTCTGGCTTTTCGCCCGGCGTTTGCGTGGCTGCGGTCCAATTCAGTTGCGGCCTGGCCGTCGCGTAAAGCAGAAGTGCTGACAGTAGCGCCCGAACGATGGCGCGTGAGAGCCATTGTTCGGGCGCCGCGCTTTGATGACGAAAGTGGGGTTGCGTTTTTTTCATAGCCTAGCCAGCAGCCGCGCTACTGAAAGCGGAGTTGCATGATGGGCGCCGCCAGCCCTTCGACTGTCAGCGCCAGTTCCACCAGACCGCGCCCGGCCAGCGCGCGGGGCAGCGGGCCGGCGTTGCATTGATCCAGCCCAATCAGGTCGCCTTGCGGCCCAGCATACGCTACCGGCACCGAAACACCACCAATGGTCAGGCTGGTGTTATTCAAATCGCGCCGCCCGCGCAGGCCGGTCCCGAAGAGCACCACGACGACTTGATCGCCAGCGGGGCCCAAATCAATCGGCGCTGGCACGAATTGTCCGCCCTCAAACCGTGTGAGCGGTTCGATCACCTGCTCGCCATTCGCCCGAATGCGAAAGACCACGCCCGTCGGCACGCCCTGCCCGTTGGCATTGGCGGCGAAAAAGCCCGGACTGACCAGTGCGATCTGCGCCGTGCCGCTGGAACTCTGCCCGTTGCCGTTGACGACGGTCAAGGTCGCCACCCCCAACGCCGTGCCCGCCGGGACTTGGTAATTGATCTGCCCCGGCGAAACAAAGAAGAGTGGCGCCGGCCGTTCGACCCCGGCGCTGTCTCTGACGCGCAAGGTCGTGCCCGCCAGCGTCGTCGGCAGCGGCGTTGATGTGGCTGCGACGGTTTGCGTTGCCAGATTGACGCCAAAGGCGGCGGCAATGGATTCCGGCGCGAGTGCGGCGCGGAAGGTCGCGGCTGAAACGGTGGCGAGCGTCGCGGTGTTTGCGGCTGGTTGCGTCACCGCAAAGTTGATCCCGGCGATGGTCAGCGAACCGCTGCGCGCCGCGCCGGTATTGGCGGCGGCATTGAAACTCACCGTGCCGTTGCCGCTGGCCCCGCTGCCCCCACTGCTGATGATCAGCCAGGGCGCATTGCTGACGGCCGTCCAGGCGCAACCGTTGGCCGCCGTCACGTTGACCGTGGCATTGCCGCCGCTGGCCGCAACGTCGCGGCTGGTGGGGTTGAGCGCGAAGCTGCACGTGACGGTCACGGTGTAATCGCGCGTGCCGCCGCAATTGTTGGCGTCGGTCACGCGCGCGGCGAAGGGGAACGCGCCCGGCGCGCTGGGCGTGCCGCTGATGAGACCGCTGCCGGCATTCAACGTCAATCCGCCCGGCAACGCGCCCGCGCTCACGCTCCAGGTCAACGTGCCGCTGCCGCCGGTCTGGCTCAAGCTGGCGCTGTAGACCGCGCCGACCGCGCCGTTGGGCAGCGAGGCCGGATTGACAGTGAGCGTCGGGCAGGCAGGCGGATCGAGCGTCAGCGTGTACGGGCGCGTGCCCACGCAGCCGTTGGCGTCACTGACCCGGATCGTGAGGCTGGTCATGCCGAAAGTCAGCGGCGTCCCGCTCAGTACGCCGGTCGTGGCATTCAGCGTCAACCCGTTCGGCAAACTGCCCACACTCACGCTCCAGGTCAGCGTGCCGCTGCCGCCCGCTTGCGACAGCAGCACTTCGTACATCTGGCCCGCGCGCCCGCCCGGCAACGTGGGCGGATTGATCGTGATCGTCGGGCAAGTGATCGTGACGACGTAGCCTTGTTGCCCGGCGCAATTGGTCGCCGGGTCGGTGGCAATCACCGTGAACTCAAACCTGCCCGCCGCCGTGGGTGTGCCACTCAGATTGCCGTTCGCCGCCAGCGTCAGGCCCGGCGGCAACGCGCCCACGCGGGTGAAGTTGTACGTGCCGCCGCCGCTGACGCTGATGGTTTGCGTGTAAAGCGCGCCGGTCACGCCGTTGGGCAAACTGGCCGGACTCAGCGTAATTGGCGCGCAGCCGGCGCTCAGCGTGTACGTGCGCATGCCCGGGCAACCGCGTCCGTCGGTGACGGTGACGGTGAACGGGAAGGAACCGCTCGCGTTCGACGTGCCCGCAATCAAGCCCGCCGCCGACAGCGTCAATCCGCTCGGCAACGCGCCATCCGTGATGGCGAAGCGGTACTCCTGCGTGCCGCCGCTGGCCGTCAGCAGTTGTTCATAGCGTTGCCCCGCCACCAGATTCGGCAACGTGGGCGGATTGATGCTGATGGTTGGACACGCGACCGCCAGCGCGATGACCGCGCTGCCCGTGCAGTTGTTGGTGTCGGTGACATTGACCGTGAAGCTGAAATTCCCCGCCGTCGTGGGCGTGCCGCTGACCGTGCCGTTCGCTGCCAGCGTCAATCCGGCAGGCAGCGCCGAACCGGCGGCCAGCGCGAAGCTGTAATTCATGGTGCCGCCGCTGGCGTTGAGCCTTTGTTCGTATGGCACGCCGACCGTCGCCGCCAGCAGTGTGCTAGGCGTGATAGTCAGCGTCGCACAGGTGCGCAGCGGAATTTGTCCGTTGACAAAGGTTGTGCCGGGCGTCAGGTCGGTCAGGTTCGGCGACAGCACGCGCCGCCGCGCCGGTTGATCGCCGAAGCTCAGCGCCGCCGTCAACGCGGTCGCATTCGGGTTGATCGTGAAGGTGACCACCGCGAATTGATACGTGCCAGCCTGATAGCCCACGTCGTTGTTTGGCGGGAAGCTGAAGGCCACACCGATCCGGCCCTGATTTACTTGCGTGGAGATGTCAAAGACGGACGCTCCGGCGGGCGCGCCGCTGCCCGGCCCGACGACCGGATTGCTGAGCAGATTGGTGTCGTAGTTCAAACTCAGACTGAGGCTGTGTTCCATTCCCAAGGCGACTAATTCCAGCGGCACGCTGACCGTTCCATTCGCGTTGACCGTGGCCTGGCCCATCCGAATCGTGCGTTGTTGCAGCACTGTTTCAACCAGGGCCGTAAGTACGCCTTGCCGGTAATCGAAGACCTCTGGCAACAGCGGCGTGGGTGTATCCGGGCCGCCCGCTTCGCTCAAAGGGTCGCGCTGAGTGAAGTACCGGCCCGCCTGAATGTAGTCATCCAACTCTATTTGCCCATCGCCTTTGGTCTGACGCGGCGCACAATCGGCGCGCTGGAATTCCGCGCGGCTGAGCGGGCCGCTGAGGCCGCGCCACATCAAGGCGATTTGGCGGTAATCGTCCAACTCAACCTGGCCGTCGCCGCCCGGCCGCGGGCTGACATCCGCCTCGAAGCCCGGCGCCGTGATCGTCACGCTGTAATCACGTCGTGCCGAACAGCCATTCGCCGCCGCCAGCGCCGTGATCGCGAACATAAACGTCCCCGCTTCGGTGGGTGTGCCGCTCAGTAAGCCGATCGCGTCGAGTTGCAAACCCGTTGGCAACCGGCCCGCGCTGCTGTACGTGTAACCCGTGTCATTGATGCTGAACGTGCGTGAATACGGCGTGCCGGTGACACCGTTGGGCAGCGTCTCCGGGCCGAGCGTGAGCGTGGGGCAGCCCACCACGAGGGTGAAGCTGGCTTCGGTCACGGCGTTGCAATTGTCGGCGGCGCGCACGCGCACCGTGTAGCTCCCCGCCGGCGCCGAATTGTTGATCGTGACCGCGCCGGTGGTGTTATCCACCGAGAGAGCGCCGTTAAATCCGGCGGGCGCACTGCCGAGCGTAATCGAAGCCACGTTGCCGTTATCGCTCGGCCCGCTGGCCGGATTGACCGTCAGCGTGCCACCGGCGGTGACGGACTGATTGCCGTAACTCAGCGTGGGCGGCGTGTTGGCGTTGACCGTTACTGTCAATGGCGTGCTCACCGAGGCTCCGGCGCTGTCTGTGACCGAGAGCGTGAAGGTTGCCGCCATCGCGCCACAGGCGGCGCTGACATCGGCCGTCACTGAACCCGCCGCATTGATGCTCAGATTCGCCACGGTGACGCCGTTGACGGTGGCGCTGGGGCCGTTATTGATGTTCACCTGCAAGCTGCTGACGGCCTGATCGGCATCGGCGACGGTCGCCAGCGCAGCCGCGCTGCCCGGGCTGCCGGCCTGGCGCGTGAGCGCGTTGGCCGTGATCGTCGGCGGGTTGTTGGCGGCGGTGATGTTCAAACTGAACGTTCGGCTGGCCGAGCAATTGCCCGCCGTCACCGTGATGGTGAAGTTGAAGCTGCCGGAATTGCCGGGCGTGCCGTTGAGCGCGCCGGTGCCGGGATCGAGTTGCAGGCCCTGCGGCAACGCGCCGCCCGTGACGCTGAAATTGAAAGCGCCGCTGCCGCCGCTGGCCGCGATGGCTTGGTTGTAAGGCTGGCCTTGCGTGCCGCCCGGCAAGGCGGTGGCCGTGGTGATGGTGGGCGTGGGCGTGACGGTCAGCAGCACGTCGCTGGTGACGCTGACGCCCGCGCAACCGCCGCTGCCCGTCGCGGTCAGGCGCGCCGTCACGGTGCCCGCGCCGGTCACGTTGATGGTTGGCGTGTTGGTGTTCGCGCCGCTGGTGAGCGTGGCGTTGAGGCCCGCCGACGGATTGACCAGCGTCCACAGCGGCGTGCCGTTGGCGACGCTGCCGTTCAGGTTGAAGACGGTGGGGCCACTGCTCGCCTGGCAGAGCGTCACGGGCGCGCCCGCGTTGGCGCTGGGACGCGGCGTGACGTTGACCGTGACCGTGGCCGCGCGCGCCTGACAGGTGGGCACGCTGACCGTCACGGTGAAGCTCCCGCTACGCGCCGTGGTCGCCGTGAAACTGGGATTCTGTTCGGTTGAAGTGAAGTTCGGCCCGCTCCAACTGTAGCTCGCGCCGGGATGGCGGGCGTCGTCAGGTTGACGGTCTGGTTTTCGCAGACCTGCACGCTGGGCTGGCCGTTGACGGCGGCACTGACGTTGGCTGGGCAAACGACGTTTGGCTGCACGATGAAATCGAGCATCAGCGCCGGCCCGTCCAGTTGGTTAACATTGCGGTCGGGCGCGCCGCCGCCGGGCGTCATGAAGCGATGATTGCCGCTCAGCGGCTCGATGCGGTAATTGCCGTTTAAGGCCAGACCGCTTTGCGTGTAGTTGAAGCCCGTCAGGCCGTTGCTGGTGAGGTTGGCATTGATGTTGACGGGCAAGCCGCATTCGGCTTTTTGATTGGTGATCGTCAGGCGCACGCTGACGCCGCTGGCGTCGCTGAGCGGGCTGAGCAGACCGCTGATCTGGTTGTTGGTGGTGGTCTGGGCGCAGGAACTGCCGTTGTTGCCCGCCAGCGGGGCGCGCACGGCCCGCGCGCCGGGCGCGCCGCCGGGATTGTCGAAAATGATCGGCACGACGGGCGGGAAGAAAATCACCCGGTTGCCGCGCGGCGAGGTGCCGCTGGGCGTGATGGTGTAGGTGCCTTGTTGCTGAGCCTCTTCCTCGTGTGTTGGGCTGGTGACCGGCGGTGACGCGGGATTCCTCGACAGGGCGGCCACGGTCGTTTGTGGCAGGGCCTGCAGCCGGCCATTCCAGGTGCCGGCGACGAGCGTTTGCGGGAAGGCTCGCAAGCTGACGGTTGCCGGAGCACTGACGTTTGTTGGCGCACCAGCTTTCAGCGGATAGGGCTGGGCTTTGCGGGCGACGGTAGCGCCGCCGCTGAAGCTGCTGACGCCGCAAGTCGAGGGATCGGTGTTGCTCACCTGATTGAAGACGGTGATGGCGCGCGTCTGGCCGTTCAGATCGAAGACGTGCCAGTAACGGCCCGACGCACCCGCCGGCACGGTGCGGCTGAAAATCTGCGTGCTGCTGTCGAAGACCTGCACCGTGGCGCTCGACGCCGAGATGCCAGTCGCCGACTCGTTGCTGAAGTTGCGGATGAAGAAACGATACGTGCCCGCGCTGGTTTGGGCGATGCGAATGGTCTCGGTCGAAGGCTGGTTGAGGAATCTGTTGTCCACTTCCAGTTGCGCGAACGGCGCGGCGGTCAGACTGCCCAGAAAGCCGTAGAAAACATGGAAACAAGTGGTCGCCTGCGGGCCGGTCAAATGCGCGTCGAGATCCAACGGGGCGCCGTTCTGGTCTCTGTTCCAATTGACGGTGATGCGCAACTGGCCGGTGGGCAGGATGGGCGAGAGCGAAAGGCTCTGCGTCAGCGTTTGTCCGGCGGTCACGGTGATGGCGACCGAGGCGCTGGTGAACCCGGAGGCCGAGGCCGTCAACGTCCGCGCGCCGGGCGTGATGTTGGTCAGCGTGTAAACGCCGCTGCTGTTCGAGGTCGTCGAGAAGTTGGTGCCGCTGATGGCGACCACGGCGCCCGCCAGCGCCAGCCCCGTCTGGCCGTTGCGCACCGTGCCGGTGACGGCGCCGGTGGTGACGATGGGTTGCAGCGCGATGGGTTGCAAGTTGATCGTCTGACCCGCCACCACGTTGACCGTTCCCTGAATACCGGTGAAGCCTGTCGCGGAAATGATCAGAGTTTGCGTGCCCGCCGGCACATTGTTGAGCGTGAAAGCGCCGGTACCTCCGGTGGTCGCTGTCAGTGCGGTGTTGGCGACAGCGATGGTCGCGCCCGCAATCGCCTGACTGTTGGAGGCGTTAATAACCGTGCCGGTCACCGTGCCGGTGGTCACTGTGGGCTGTAGCCCGATGGTGACCGAGATGGTTTGCCCCGCCAGCACATTGACCGTGCCCGCGAACGTGGTGAAGCCCGTTGCCGAAGTGCTCAGCGTTTGCGTCCCGGCGGGCACGCTGGTCAGCGTGAAAGCGCCGTTGGCGGAGGTGGTCGCGGTTTGATTGGTGCTGACGACGCGCACCGTCGCGCCGGCGATGGTTTGGTTATTGGCGGCGTTCACCACTGTGCCGGTTACGATACCGGTGGTTGGCGTGGCCGTGAGCGAAAAATCGCGCGTGACGGTTTGCCCGATGACGACGGTGACCGTGGCCTGCGCTGAATTGAAGCCGGTCGCCGTCACATTCACCGTGCGGCTGCCGGCGGGCACGTTGCTGAGCGTGTAGGCGCCGTTGCTGGCCGTGGTGGCCGAAATGCCCGAACTGGTGACAGTGGCATTCGCCAGCGGCTGATTGTTGCTGGCGTTGCGCACAGTACCGGTGATGTTGCCGACGTTGGGTGAGGGCACGTCCTCGAAAATGTATTCGCCGTTGGTGTTGGTTTGTTGGACGCCGAGGCTTTGACCGTTGGGCGTGAGCAATTCGACGCTGGCCGGGAAGCCCGCGTCATCAATCGTAAAGATGCGGCCTGTCACGCTGACTACCGGTGTGCCGCCGACGGCCGCGTTGGGTGGCGCGATGACTACCGAGCGTGTGTTCGGCACGCCGTTGACGAAGACGGTCAGCAGCGCCGTCCCCGGATGCAAATTGCCTGTCCCGCCATTCGTGGTGCTGGCGGTAATGGCGCGCGAGGTATAGCTGTTGTTTGTCCAGCCACGATTGGCGCCGCAAGCGCTGGCGCTCAGATCGGGCAGCAGGTGCAGTGTTTGTTCATTGTCCAGGCGCCGCAATTGCGCGATGGGATAGTTGGTGGCGGAGCCTTGAAAACCGCCGCTGGCCGCTTCGCTCAACCCTTGAAAACGAATGCCGCCGAGGCAGACCGGATTACCGGGGCCGGACCAGAGGCCCTCGGAAATGCCCGGCGCGCTGAGCGGCGCGCTGCCCAAGCCCACGTCGAAAAGTTCGTTGGCATTGGCGGGTACGAAATCACCGCCGGTCTCGCCGCCGACGATCAGCACCTTGCCATTGGGCAAGAGCGTCGCCGTGTGCAGGTCACGCGCCGTGGCGAGCGGCGCATTGCTCAGCGTCTCGAAGGGCAGCGACGTGCCGCGCGCCGGATCGTAAAGCTCGACGACGGGGGTCGCGCCATTCAGCTTGGCGCCGCCCGCGATCAGCACTTTGCCATTGGGCAGCAGCGTCGCCGTGTGCGTGTAGCGGCCTTCGGGCGTCGAGGTCGTGGCCCAGCTTTGCGGCCCCGGATCGAAAAGCTCGGCGCTGCCGGAAATGATCGTAGGTATGGCGAAATTACTGCCGCGCAGTCCAGCCACCACCAGCACGCGGCCATTGGGCAAGAGCGTGGCCGTATGGCCGTAGCGTCCCACCGTCATCGCGCTGCTGGTCAAAGCCCAGGAATCGCTGCCCGGCGTGTAAAGCTCGGCCGTATTTTGACTGGTCTGGCTGCCCACCAGCGGGAAACCGCCCGTTACCAGCACACGCCCGTCAAAGAGCAGCGTGGCCGTATGCCCATTGCGCGGCGAGCGCATCGAACCGGCCGCGGCAAACGATTCATTGGCTGGGTTGAACAATTCGGTGGTTTGCTCCGAATTGGCGCCGACCTGACCGCCCGCGAGCAACACGCGGCCATCCGGTAACAGCGTCGCCGTGTGCAGCCCGCGTGCTCTGACCAGCGTGGCGGTGACGCGCCGCCACGCCCCGCTGCCCGGCTCGTAAAGCTCGGCGCTGTTGAGCGGCCCGCCGGCCAGCCCGCCCGCCACCAACACCAAGCCGTTGTTGAGCAATGTCGCCGTGTGGCATTCGCGCGCGCCATTCAAACTGCCGGTGTTGCTCCAGGCGCCGCTGGCCGGATCGTAAAGCTCAGCGCTGGCCGTCACGGCATTGCTGGCATTGCGCCCACCCACAATCAGCACCTTGCCACTGGGTAGCAGCGTCGTCGTGTGGGCGAAGCGCTTGGTATTCGGGCCGCTCTGCGTTTGCCAGAAACCGGCGGCCGGGTCGTGAATGTCCACGCTGCTCAGCGCGGTGCTTTCATCATCCACCCCGGTGCCGGCGATCAGCAGCACGCGCGCATTCGCCAGCAGCACGGCGGCGTGGGTGCCGCGCGCCTGGCTCAGGGTAAACGCGTTGTCCCAGCGTTGCGCCGCCGGGTCGTAAATTTCAGTGCTGGCGAGCGCCACGCCGTTTTGCACCAGGCCGCCCGCGATCAGCAGCCGGCCGTTGGGCAGCAACGTCGCCGTGTGGCGTTCGCGCGCGGCGTTCATATTCGGCGTGGCCGCCCAGGTGCGATTGACCGGATTGAACAACTCGGCGGAACTGAGCGTGCCATTCGGGCCGCGTCCGCCGGTAGCCAGCACCCGGCCATTGTGCAGCAATGTCACAGTCGCGTTTTCGCGCCCCACGCTCATGCTCCCCGCCGAGGCCCAGCGTTCGGTCACGGGATCAAAGGTTTCGGCGCTGGCGACATAAGTAACCTGTGCGTCGGTGGTGCTGTAGCCACCCGTCACCAGAATGGTGCCGTCGGGCAGCACGACGGCGGCGTGCAGCGTGCGGGTGTCGCGCAGGTTCGTGCCGGTGGGGCGCCAAACGCCCGTCGCGGGGTTGTAAAGTTCCGAAGTGTTGAGCGTGGCGCCGGTGGTGCTGGCGCGTCCGCCCACGACGAGCACGAAGCCGCTGGGCGCGCCCGGCACATTCGACGCGAACGAAATCAGCGTGCCCGTTGCACCGTAACGCGCGCCACCCAGCGCGCCGGTCGGTTGCCAGGTGCCCGCGACTGGGTCGTAAAGCTCGCCGCTGCGCAAGACACCATCCGTGCCGTTCGCGCCCCCGCCCACCAGCACTTTGCCGCTCTGCAAAAGCACCGAGAAATGCACATAGCGCGCCGTGATGAGGCTGCCGGTCGGCGTCCAGAGGCCGGTCGCCGGATTGTAAAGATAGGCCTCGCGCCGCGACCCGCTGGGCTGGCCATTGGTGCTGCCGCCCGCGACCAGCACGCGGCCGTCGGGCAGCAGCGTGGCCGATTGATTGTTGAGCGCGACGGGCAGCGGCTGACCCGGCTGAATGGGAATCGTGGGCTGGCGCGGCGGCGCGCTTTCCTGCGCGCCCTTGGCTTGCGGACGGCGCGCAACGTAAAGCGAGACGATCAACAGCAGGCACAAGGCGAAGACGATGCGGAACGCCGGATGAGCGGCAAGGCGAGCAACGGGACGGGATGACATGCAATACCTCCAGAACTGTTGGGAGCACAGTACGCGGAGCGTCCGGCTGTCCGACAAGCTGGCAGCTGGTAGCTTGTCGGACAGCCGGGCGCGCTAAAACTCCAACTTCACGCCGAATTGCAGGCGCAAGCCCGGCGTGATGGTGTTGGTGGCCTGCCCGAAACCAGGCGCTTCGAGCAGGCGGACGGGGACGCCGTAGTTGGCGTTGTTGAACAAATTGAACAGATCGGCGCGCAGCAACAGCGCGCGCGCCGCCGTGAAGCGCAAGGCCTTGCTGGCGGCCAGATCAACTTCGACCAGCCCGTCCGCGCGGAACGAATTGCGCCCCACGCTGCCCGCTTGGCCGGGCGCGGCGAGCAACGCGGCAAGATTGGCGTTTTGCAGCAACAGCGGCTGGCGGCCATCGTGCGTGGGCAACAGTCCGGCGGTTGAATTCAGGCGGTCGGTCAGATTGCCGTCCAGGTTCACGTCGAAGATGCTGTTGACCGTGAAGGGCGGCCCGCTCTGGAAGCGCCCGATGCTCGCCAGTTGCAAGCCGCGCAACAGCCGCTGCTCGGCGGGAAAATCGTAGACCAGCGAGAAGGTCGCGCGCTGCCGCAGATCGAAATTCGCCGGGCCGCGCTCCGCCGCCAGATTGAGACTGTTCTGCGGCAAGGCAAACGCACCCGCCAGATCAAAGACATCCGAGACATCGTCGCGCGCCGAGGAGAAGGTGTAGGCGGCCTGCAATTGCAACCCGCTGCGCAGCCGCGCGCGCGTTTCGATTTGCAACGCGTCGTAACGCGAATTGGCCGAGGTCTCGAAAACCGTCAGCGCGCCGATGTCGTTGGCGGGCCGCCCCGCGCACAAGCCCGTCGCCGAGGGCGTGCAAATCCGCCCAAAGATTTGCGGCGAATTGATGTTCAACTTTTGATCCACCGCAAAGCTCGTCGGCGCCACATTCACGCCCGGCCCGAAATTGGGCGTGGTGAAGCGCAGCAGATGCCGCCCCTGCGTGCCGACGTAGGCGAACGAGACCGTCAGCCCGTCATTCACTTGCTGTTCGTAAGCGAGCGAGTAATGCAGCGCCGTGGGCATCTCCAGGCGGCGCGTCGGCAGCGTCGCGCCGATGGCGTTCGGGAAGGTGCGCGCCAGAAAGCCCACAAAGGCCGGCGTCAGGGCGAGGTCGAATTGATTGAGCGTGCGCGCCTTGACCAGCCGGTTGCCGTTGATGCTGGTGGTGGCGGGGTTGCTGAACACCAATTCGCTGGATGCGTTGAGCGCCGCCAGCCCGCTGAAATTGACCGTGAGAAAGTCGGGGTAAACATTGCGCGATTGGCTGACCACCGCGCCCAGCACCTGATCGTAAAAGACGCCGAAACCCGCGCGCAGCACGCTCGCGCGCCGGCGCCCGAACCATTGCGGCGCATACGCCAGACTCAGGCGCGGCGCAAAATTGTCGCGATCCGGTTCGTAAATTTCCGTGCGCCCGCCGACGAAACGTTGCAGGCCGGGCACGAAGCTGAGTTCGCTGGCGCGGAACGTCCGTTCGATGCGTTCGTTTATCTCGCGCGCCGGCGTGTTGTATTCGTAGCGCAGCCCGTAGGCCAGCGTCAGATTGGGCCGCGCGCGCCAGTGATCCTGCGCGAAGAAATCGAGTTGATAAAAGCGCAGATTGATATTCGCGTCGGTGCGCCCGTTCGCCAGCGCCAGGAAGACATTGCTGGCCGTCCCGACCGCCGCCAAATCTTCGGGGCGTATGAAGGCCGTGGGCGCGCCCGCACCCGTTGGCAGAAAGCGCCCGTCGCTGGTCACTTCCAAGCGCGGCGCGCCGTTGAAGGTAATCAGCGGGCGAAAGAGCCGCTGCAAATCGCTGTTGAGTTCAGTCCGCCGCGTGTCGGCGCCGAAGGCGAAACTGTGATCGCCCGCGCGCAGCGTCAACACGTCCGCCGCCTGATAGGTGTTGTTCACGCGCCGTTGCGGGAAGTTGTAAACATCCACGCCCAGCGGGCTGAAGCCGGCAATGACCACCTGGCCGAGCGGGCCGGTGGCGCTTTCGGTGTTGGAGGGCGCGCCCAGATTGGTGATGCGTTCGTAATCCACCGGGCCCCGATTCGGCTGGCCCGCCGCCGCCGGCAAGGTCGCGTTGCCGAAGAGCGGGCGATTGAGCAGGAATTGCGTCCCCGCAAACCCGTCGCTGGGCAACTGGCAATCGTTCGAATAGCCCGTGCGCGTCGCCGTGCAGCCGCGCACCTCGCGGAAACGCAGCCGCGTGCGCCCGTAAGACAAGCGCACCTGATTGAGCAATTCGTGCGGCGCGCCATTGGCGTTCAACTGGCTGTTCAAAAAGAACGAGAAATTCTGCGCGCGCACTTCAGGCCGCAGCGTCGAGAATATGGCCTCGCCCGTCTTCGGCAACTCGCGCCAGTCGTCGGTGAAGTTGTAGCGCCCAGTCACGCTTTGCTCACGCGGGCGAGCTTGAAATTGTGATCGAGTTTGCCCGAAGCCACGCTGCCGCGCCCGCTGGCCGGCAAGACTTGCGTGTAGGTGTTCGGCCCATAAACGCCGGTCGGATTGTTGGCGAACGGGAACAGGCTGAAAAACGCATCGCCGCCGGAATTGGTCGGATAGGCGCGCGTCGCCGTGCCGTCAAACGGATTCTGCGCGAGCGCGGTGGCGCCGCTGCCAAACGCGCCGCGCTGCTCCACGGTGGGTACGGCGAAGTTCTCTTCGCGCGCGGTGTTGAGGATTTGCTGCTCGAAGGAGAGGAAGTAAAACGTCTTTTGCCGTGTGATTGGCCCACCCAGCACCGCGCCGATTTTGGCGAGCGTGAACGAATCTTCGCCGGCGCTTTGATTGGCAATGGTGAGTGCGGTGTCGCGGCTGACGCCGTTGACTGCCTGGCGCAACAAGACCGGCTGATCGTTGCCGGCGGTAAGCGCGGTCGCGCGCGCGCCGTTGGCCGTGTCGAAGGGATTGCGCGCGTTCAGGTGGCTGGAATTGAAGAGGCCGTAAAGCGCTCCATGCGTCTCGTTGCCGCCTGACTTCGACACGGCGTTGACCTGTCCACCGAGGTTGCGCCCGAACTGCGCGGGCGCGAGCAGCGTGATGATCTGGTACTCCTTGATGGACTCAATGGGCTGCGGAATCAGGGCCACGAAGCCCTGCCGCCGCACGCCGATGTCTTCGTCGTTGTTGTCCGACCCGTCCACCGTGAAATTGTTGCCGCGCGAACGCAGCCCGTTGACCGCGAATTGCCCGGCGGTGCCGACGCCCGCGCCCTGGCCCGGGCCGGCCACGCTGCCCAGCGTTTGCGGCGGCGGCGCGACGCCGGGCAACAGCAGCGCCAATTCGTCGAAGCTGCGCGTCAAGGTGGCAGCCCCCAACGGCAGCACGCTCACTTGCGTTTCGTTGAAAGAACCGGTGCGGCTGGCATCGGCGGTGTTGATGGCCCCGCGAATCTCGCTGGCCGCCGTCGGCAATGGCGTAGCGGGGGCGGGCACAGGCGCCGGTGGTGCGCCGGGCAGAGGCGGTGTGCCAGTGGCAGGCGGCGCGCCCGGCGTGGGCACGGGTGGCGGGTTGCCGGGCGTGGCGGGTTCCAGGCTAACCGGCACGGGCACGACTTCGCCGGTGCGCGCGATTGCCAGGCGTTGCACCACCTCCTGGGTTTGAAAGCCCGCCGCCGACACCCGTATGCGATAAATGCCCGGCGCCAGCAGCCCCTGGTAAAAACGCCCGCGCGCGTCTGTCCGTCTGGTCAGCAGCAGGCCGGTTTCGAGATTGATAATTTCAGCCGTAGCCCCCGCGACAGGGGTGCCGGTCTGGCTGTTGGTGACGGTGCCTTCAAACGCGCCGGTCACCGTGTCCTGGGTCAACGCCGGGCTTGCCATGAGGATACACAGCAAGCTGCCGAATAGAGCCGCCCGCAAGAGCTTCATGCCATTCTCCCTTAAATTGTCCGTTGCATTCGTGTCGTCAGGCTGCGACTAAAGCGGTCAACGTATGACGGGCCTCACCGCGCTATTTCGTCAACGCTTTCGAGACAAGCCTATGAGGTTGCC
>JANOWX010000217.1:0-2591 GCA_031418175.1 Acidobacteriota bacterium
CGCGGCGTTGTTTCGTCCGAAAGGCGTTCGTCGGTGGATGCGAACAACTTCGGCATCATGTTCGAGCAGTTGTCGGCCCTGGCTTACACCGCGCACCCGTACCAGTGGCCGGTGCTGGGCTGGATGGTGGACATCGAAAACTGGAAGATCGAAGACCTGAAGAAACATTTCGAGATGGGCTATTCGCCCTCGAACGCGACGATGGTGGTCAGTGGCGACATCAGTGCCGAAGAGATTTTCAAGCTGGCTGAAAAGTACCTCGAACCGATCCCCGCGCACGCCCCGCCCGCGCCCGTCACCACGCGCGAACCTGAGCAGTTGGGCGAGCGCCGCGCCACGGTCAAGAAGTTCGCGCAACTGCCGATTTTGATGCTGGGCTACCACGTGCCCGAAGCGCGGCACGCCGATTATTACGCGTTGCAGATGCTGCAAACGATTCTGTTTTCGGGCCAGAGTTCGCGGCTGTATCAGCGCCTGGTGGACAAAGACCAACTGGCGCTGTTTGTGAATGGCGGCTTCGGCGAGAGCTTCGATCCGACGCTCTTTACGGTGAATGCGCAACCCAAGGCCAACGTGGCGCCGGCGCAGGTTGAGGCGGCCATCTACGATGAGTTCGACAAAGTCAAAAGCGCCGGCGTCAGTGACGACGAATTGCAGAAGGCGCGCAACATCCAACTGGCCGGCTTTTACCGCCAGATGAAAACCATCAGCGGCAAGGCCAATACCATCGGCACCTATGAAGTTTTCTTCGGCGATTACCGTAAGCTGTTCACCGCCGCCGACGATTACGCCAAGGTGACGAAAGACGATTTGCAACGCGTCGCCAAACAGTATTTCAACGAAAAGAACCGCACCGTCGTGACGCTGGTGCCAGAGAAATAACCTGGGTACGCAGCGCTTCCAGCCTGCGGGCTTGGCGTGAGACCGACTGAGGCTGAAAGGAAATTCCGCTTGCCTGATTCCGTCTGCTGCCAAGCCCGCACGCTGGAAGCGCTGCGTACCCAGGGGGAACCCCAATGCTAAAACAATTCGCAAGCATCATACTGACCGCACTCCTAAGCGCCCCCCTCGTTCCGGCGCAAACCACTGGACTAAAACTGCCGCCCTTCAAAAAAGCCAAGCTCAAAAACGGCCTGACCGTGTTGTTGCTCGAACAGCACGATCTGCCGCTGGTCAGCTTCAGTTTCATCGTCAAGGCCGGCTCGACCGCCGACCCGGCGGGCAAAGAAGGCGTGGCCTCACTGACCGCCAGCCTGTTGCGCAAGGGCACTAAGACGCGCAGCGCTGATCAAATCGCGGCGGATTTGGATTTCATCGGCGCGCAACTCGGCGGCAACGCGGGCCTCGATTTCACCAGCGGGCGCGCCGAGTTCGTCAAAAAGGATTTGGCGAAGGGCCTGGATATTTTCAGCGACTGCCTGCTCAATTCGGCCTTCCCGCCCAGCGAAGTCGAGAAGCTGCTGAAACAAAGCATTGACGGATTGAAGTCCGCCAAAGACCAGGCGCAGGGTGTGATCGGCCAGTATTTCAACGCGTACCTTTACGGTGCGCATCCTTACGCGCGGCCCACCAGCGGCGCTGAAAAATCGCTGGCCGCGTTGTCGCGCGACGATGTCGTCAAGTTTTTCGAGAGCTATTACACGCCGTCGAACACGATCATGGCCGTGGCCGGCGATTTCAACACTGTCGAAATGGAAAAGCTGCTCGGCGATAAATTCGGCGCGTGGCCGAATAAACCAGCGCCTGCCGTGAGCCTGCCCGATCCGCAACCCTTCATCGGCAAAAAACTCTTGCTGGTGGACAAGCCCGATGCGACGCAGACCTATTTCCAAATCGGCAACCTGGGCATTGCGCGCACGAACGCCGACCGCGTTTACCTGAACGTCATCAACACGCTGTTCGGCGGGCGCTTTACCTCGATGCTCAACGATGCGCTGCGCGTGAGTTCGGGGTTGACCTATGGCGCGAGTTCACGGTTTGAGCAGCGCAAGGCGCGCGGGCCGTTCGTGATTTCGACCTACACGCGCAACGCCACAACTGAAAAAGCCATTGACCTGACGCTGGAAATTCTGAACCGGCTGCACACGCAGGGCGTCAGCGAAAAGGATTTGCAGTCGGCCAAGAACTACCTTAAGGGCCAGTTCCCGCCGACCATCGAGACCAGCGACCAACTGGCGAACCTGCTCGCCACACTGGAGTTTTATGGCCTGGACGCCAGCGACATCAACGATTACTACAAACAGATTGACGCGCTGACGCTGGCCGAGGCCCAGCGCGTCATCAAACAGTATTACCCGCTCGACAACCTGGTCTTTGTGCTGATCGGCAAGGCCAGCGAGATCGAAAGCGTGGCGAAAAAATACGCGCCGAAGCTGGATGCGAAGAGCATTAGCCAGCCGGGCTTTTAAGCAATGAGTTTCTCCCACGAAGACACACGAAGGAGCACGAAGATTTTCGACAGGATGCACAAGATTGAGGAGAGGATTTACAAGCCGACTTGCGGTCAGGCAATCCTGCCCATCCTGGCAAAATCCTGCCCATCCTGTCGCAAGACTTCGTGATTCTTCGTGTGTCTTCGTGGGAGAGTTTTG
>JANOWX010000218.1:0-2519 GCA_031418175.1 Acidobacteriota bacterium
TACCAAAGCGGCGGCCTGTGCCGCGCGCACTCCAAAGGCTTCGCCAACCTGTAAGTTTTAGTTTGTCGCAGCCTGTGCGGTCACACAGTGTTGATTAAACGCCGTCTTCAAAATATCGGCGATCTGATAAGCATCCCGCCCTTCGATCTCGTGCCGTTGCAGCAACCACACCAACTCGCCGTTTTTCAGCAAGCCAAGCGAGGGCGACGACGGCGGGTAGCCTTTGAAGTAGCCGCGCGCGCGCTCAGTGGCCGCGATGTCGGCCCCGGCAAAGACGGTGATGCTGTGCGCGGGCTTGATGTCGTTTTGCAGCGCCAGCATCACGCCGGGCCGCGCTTTGCCGGCGGCGCAACCGCAGACGGAATTGACCACGACCAGCAGCGCGCCGCTGGTGTTTTTGACGGCGGCGTCTACCTGTTCGGGCGTGCGTGTTTCTTCGATACCGAGCTTGGATAAATCTTCGCGCATTGGTTTGATCAGAATTTCGGAATAAGGCATTTCACTTCTCCTTGGTTTTGCTGTTGAGTTTGCATGATTGAAGGCGTTGCTTCACACGTTGCGACGGGTGGGATAGTATGCGGTGGCAGGCGGGCTTACAAGCAAGGCGCGCAGACTGGCAAGTCATGCGGATTCATCCTTCGTTCAATTACACCGACTATCTGGCCGTGCAACTCAAGAAAGGAAATGTTTGAACACAGTAGACGGTAGGCAGTAGGCAGTAGACAGGCCATAACCTGTTGCACGCTGCCTACTGCCTGCTGCCTACTGTCTACTTGGCATGGAACGTACCTGGGCATTTGTCTTAACGCGCTGGTTTTCGCTGGCACTGTTTAAGCTCTACTTTCGCGTCGAGTTCGAAGGCGAACAGCACGTGCCGCTGACGGGGCCTGTGATCGTCGCGCCCAACCACGTCAGCTATCTCGATCCGATCTGGATTTCATTGCCGATCAAACGGCCGCTGCGCTATATGACCTGGGATCGCATGTTCAAGATTCCGCTGCTGGGGCCGCTGATGCGCGCTTACGGCGCCTTTCCCGTCAACGTAGACAAAGGCGACCGCGCGGCGTTCAAACACTCGCTGTTGCACCTGCGCGCGGGTGGCGGCCTGGTGATCTTTCCCGAAGGCGGGCGCTCCCGTGATGGCGCGCTGCTGCCTTTCAAACCGGGCGTGATCCGGCTGGCGCTGGATACGCAAGTGGCCATCGTGCCGGTGACGATCATTGGCGGTTATCGCGCGTTCAATCCACATCACCTGTTCCCGCGCCCCTACAAGCTGAAAATCATCTACCATCCGCCCCTCGCCTTGCAGCCGCCCAGCGACGAAACGCAGTTGAAAGAGTACATGCGCGAACAGGCCGCGCACCTGCAAAAAATCGTGGCCGCCGCTTTGCCGGGGTCAGCAGGCCTATGCTAGATTACGCGCTCGTTTGGGGCCGGTTGCGGCGCAAACCGAGTTGATAAAACGGCGGCGTAGCTCAGTTGGTTAGAGCGAGGGATTCATAACCCCTAGGTCACTGGTTCGAGTCCAGTCGCCGCCATCAATCTTTTCAATCACTTAACTTCATCCTTCAGCCCGTCCGCAATACTCAGGGACACATTCAGGCTCGACTTTGTTCATTTTGGTATTGTGCCTGGAATCCCCCAACGGAGATTGCTTAAAAAATTCTTGCGACAAGAGTCCGGGCGCGCCTTGCGTAGTTGTCTCAGCCCGCACTTCAGGCGGGCTGCGAGGTGGGCGCAGGCGACAGGAGGCGGACGATCCGTTTGCAGTTGACGACGACGGCGAGCAAGAGGTACTGCGCTCTGACGCGCAGCCGCCCCCGATAGCGGACCCGCCGTCCGTTGTGCCAGCGCACCAGTTCATTGAGTTTCCTTTCAATCGCCGGATGTTCTTTACGGATTTTTTTATACTCGTCGGTCGTCGCGCGTTGTCGGGCGGCGCTATATTGCGCCGCGAAATCATTCATTTTGACCCGCCGGCCTGGCCGGTTGTCAGGCGTTTGGCATTGCGCGCGCAGCGGGCAGGCGCGGCATTGCTTGGTACTGAATTGATAGACCCGCCCGTGTTGTTTGCTGTCCGGGTAACTGGTCTGCGTCTGTTCCCCGTGCGGACAAGTGACGGCAGCGCCGGCTTCATTGAGCGTGAAATCGGCGGACTGTGATTCCACCGCCGAATCCGCCGCCAACTATCTTAATCAATGTGCATACAGTCGTTGAACCGGTTACTGATTGACCTTGATCGTTCCAACCCGTCCAATCCACAGATGAACAAATCAGCGCAAGCAGCATCCCGGTCGGATCGGTCGCATTGATCGGATCATTCTGCACATAGCTGTACAGATTCAAACTCAGCGGGTTGCTCAAATCCGAAGACCCCAACATCAGCGGATCAGCCTGCAGAAACCGCCCCCGCCGATACCCATACGTCCGCGCCTGCGCAAAGTCCAGATTCGCTGCATCCCGTTCGTAACCAGTGAACTTCCGCGTCGTCAGCGTCGTCGTGCCGCTCTCAAACCGCA
>JANOWX010000219.1:0-14468 GCA_031418175.1 Acidobacteriota bacterium
CGCTGATGATTACGTCGTCGCTGATGCAGCCGGTTTACGGGATGATCTCGGATCGCTATTTGAAACGTTCGATGGCCGTATTCGGGCCGTTGATCGCGGCGGTTTTCCTTTCGTGCATCGGACTGGCGACGAGCTTGCCGATGTTGCTGGCGATCGTGATATGTGGCGGCATCGGCATCGGTTCGTTTCATCCGCAAGGCGCGGCGATCGTTGCGCGCGCGGCGGCGGTTGACGGCGGCGGCAAGCATCAGGGCTTGGTGATGTCCATCTTCTCTTCGACGGGCACGGTCGGCTATGCGCTGGGGCCGCTGATTATCGCCTTGGTCGTGAGCCGTTACGGCTTGGAACATAGCTGGTACACGCTGGGCTGGGGCTTGGTGATGTGGGCGCTGATGTTCAAGTACTGCCCGCCGCTCGAACAGGTCACGCGCCACGCCGATGCGCCTTCTTTGAGCACAGCTTTGCGGGCCGCGTGGGCGCCGCTGACGTTGCTGTATTTCGCCGTAGTGCTGCGTTCAGCGGTCTCGGTCAGCGTGCAAACGTTTTTGCCCTTCGCCTTGCAAGACAACGGCCTGACGACGACGCAAGTCAGTTGGGTGTTGGCGGGCTTCCTTTTCTTTGGCGGCGTGGGCGGATTCTTTGGCGGCGCATTGGCGGATCGGCTGGGCGCGCGCCGCGTGTCGCTTGTTTCAATGTTGCTGGCGACGCCGTTGTTGCTGGCGGCATTCACGGTGGATGGCCCGCCACGGTATGCATTGTTGTTGGCGGGCGGGACGGCGTTGAATCTGCCGATCCCGATCAGCGTCGTGATGGCGCAACGCCTGGTACCGGGCGGGGCGAGCACGGTTTCGGCGCTCGTGATGGGCTTTGCCTGGGGCGCGGGCGCGTTGCTGGCGCCGCTCACGGGCGCGCTTAGCGAACGTTTCGGCTTCATCCGAGCGTTGACGATGATGAGCGTGTTGCCTCTGTTTTCGGCGCTACTGCTTTGGTTTTATCCGAAAGATGAAGAAGCGCGTGGCGCGGCTCGGCAACAGGAAGCCCTGGCGCTGGGTGATTGAAGATTTGAGATTTGAGATTTGAGTAACTATGTTTTGGAGAAGAAAAAAAGGTAGCGATTTTATTTCGCTGGGATTGAACGATTACACGCCGTCAACCGAGCCAGTAGCCGAACCTATGGTTGAATCGGTTGCGGCCATTCCAGTTGCTCCCCCGCCCGTTGCGCTGGAACTCGCGCAACCAGCGCCGGTTGAGGTCGCGCCAACGCCAGCACTCCCAGCACTCCCAGCACTTCCAGCACTTCCAGCACTCCCAGCACCACCAGAGGAAGAAGAAACAGGTTTCTTTCAACGCTTCCGCCAAGCCGTCAGTGCCACGCGCGAAAACCTGGTCACGCGGCTGGAAGACGTCGTCAAAGGCAAGAAAGAGATTGACGCCAATACGCTGGACGAATTGGAAGAGGCGTTGATCGGTGCTGACATCGGCATTCAAACGACGCTGGAAATCCTCGACGACGTGCGGCAAAAAGTCGCGCGCAATGCGCTCAGCGATGTTGACGAACTCAAACGCGTCATCAAACAGCACCTGCTAGACATTCTGGAAGGCGCAGCCCGTGCGCGCGGTATCGCCGCCGAAACCGCCGTGCCCGCTGACGTGCGGCCCTACGTGCTGATGGTCGTAGGCGTCAACGGCGTCGGCAAAACCACCACCATCGGCAAACTCGCCCAACGCATCAAGGCCGAAGGCAACGAAGTGCTGATCTGCGCGGCAGACACCTTCCGCGCCGCCGCTTCGGATCAACTGGCGATCTGGGCCGACCGCGCGGGCGTGCCGCTGATTCAACAGAAACAAGGCACCGACCCGGCGGCAGTGCTCTTTGATTCATTGAAAGCCGCCAAAGCGCGCAATGCCGACGTGCTGATCGTGGATACGGCGGGACGGCTGCACAACAAATCAAACCTGATGGCCGAACTCGAAAAGATGAAGCGCGTCGCCGGCAAGGAAGTGAAAGGCGCGCCGCACGAAACCTTGCTGGTCGTTGACGCCGTGACCGGGCAGAACGGCTTGAGCCAGGCGCGCGAATTTTTGAAGGCCGCCGACGTGACCGGCCTGGTGTTGACCAAGCTGGACGGCACGGCCAAGGGCGGCATTGCGGTGGCGATTGCGAAGGAATTGAATCTGCCGATTCGCTATTGCGGGATTGGCGAGCAGGCGGATGATTTGGTGGTATTCGACGCGCGGGCTTATGTGGATGGGCTGTTTGAATAGGAGTGTTTATGAACGTTCAGGAGCTAATTGCTGAAATTCCCAAACTCACTTTTACTGAGCGTGTGGCGGTGCTTACTTCCATCACGCGGAGCTTTCACGAGGAACTGCCGCAGCAGCGGACTAAAAAAGGCTCTTCTGCGCAACGCTTGCGCGGGTTACTGAAACCCGCTGTTGAGTTACCGCCGGATTGGGATTGGAAAAAAGCGAAGGAAGAGGCCGTGGTTGAAAAGTATTTGCGATGAGAGTTTTGTTCGACACAGACATTGTGCTTGATTTGTTGCTGGAGCGCCCCGGCTTTGTCGAAGCAGCCGAAGCCTTGTTTGAATTACACGATCAGAACGTTCTGCAAGGGTATGTTTCAGCGATCACGCCCTTCAATGTCAATTACATCGCCAGGAAAGTGCTGGGCAAAGCGAACGCCGAAGAGGCGATCTATGAGTTGTTGGCTTCCGTGGATGTTTGCCCGGTCAATCTCGCAGTCCTGCAAGCTGCGCTGGCTTTGCCGATGACGGATTACGAAGATGCGGCGCAAGCTGCCAGCGCCCAGGCAATTGGGTTGGACGCCATCGTGACGCGCAACCTGGGAGATTACAAAGCCGCGCCTTTGCCTGCATTTTCGCCTGCCGAATTACTTGCCCGCCTCAAGGTGAACTAGCCGATGACTGACTCTGATTTCATTCAGTTCACCTTGGAACTCGCCGCGCAAGGCACAGGCCTAGTCAGCCCCAATCCGCTCGTCGGCTCGCTCGTCGTCAAAGACGGCACGCTTGCCGGGCGCGGCTATCATCGTTACGCCGAGTTCAAACACGCCGAAGTCTGGGCGCTCGAAGAGGCTGGCGCGCAAGCGCGAGGCGCAACTGTTTACGTCAACCTGGAACCCTGTTCGCATCAAGACGCGGACAAGCGCACGCCGCCGTGTGTGCAAGCGTTGATTGAGGCAGGCGTCAAACGCGTCGTGGCCGCGATGGTTGATCCGAATCCGCGCGTCAATGGCCGTGGCTTTGAACAGTTGCGCGCGGCAGGCATCGAAGTCGAAGTCGGCGTGCTGAATGAACCCGCGCAACGGTTGAATGAAAAGTTCGTCAAATACGTCACGACCGGTCTGCCGTTCGTGCATTTGAAAACGGCTTGTTCATTGGATGGCCGCATTGCCACACACACGGGCGAAAGCAAATGGATCACCGGCGCCGCGGCGCGCGTTGCGTCGCAATCCATGCGGCACGAATACGACGCCATCATGCTGGGGATTGGCACCGTGTTGGCCGATGATCCGGCCCTGACTGATCGCACTGGTTTGGCGCGCCATCGGCCACTCACACGCGTTGTGTTGGATTCCAACCTGCGCATTCCGCTCGCCTCACAATTGGCGCGAACCGCCCGCGAAATTCCGCTCATCGTGTTTACAAACGTTACTGCTGCCGAAAAACAAACTCAATTGGAAACGCTCGGCGTGCAGGTCTTGCGTGTTGAACGTGCCGCAAACGGTTTGGATTTGCCGCAAGTTCTGCGCGAACTCGGCCAGCGGCAACTGACCAGTTTGATTGTCGAAGGCGGCGCGGACGTAGCAGGTTCTTTTGTGCAACAGCGGCTGCTTGATAAAGCGAGCTTCTTTCTGGCGCCCAAACTGATCGGCGGGCGCGCCGCTTATCCGGCCATCGGCGGCCTGGGCTTTGCCCGCTTGAGCGATGCCTTGCAACTGCGCGACATCACGATTCAGCCGCACGGCGCAGACTTTGAATTGACCGGTTATCCGCAGTCCTTATCCCAATGAAAGCAAAACGCAGCCTCGGACAAAACTTCCTCGTTGATGCCGAATATCAACAACGCATCCACAATGCCGTGCAGCCGCGCGCCGGCGAAACCATCATCGAAATCGGCCCGGGCCACGGCGCATTGACCAAAGGGTTGGTGGCGAGCGGTGCGTCGGTGCTGGCGGTCGAATTGGATCAGGAATTGATTCCGGCGTTGCAACACCAATTCGCCGCGCACGAGAACTTCCGTTTGCTGGCGGCGGACGCCTTGGTCGTAAATTTCTGCACCGCGATTGCGCCCGCGACCACGGCGCGCGTCGTGGCGAATCTGCCGTACAACGTTTCAACGCCGATCATTCAGCGCCTGTTGGCCCAGCGCCATTGCCTGCGCGAATTGACCGTGATGCTGCAACGCGAAGTCGTCGAACGCATGACCGCTGTGCCGGGCGGCAAGGAATACGGCGTGCTGTCGGTGCTGGTGCAGTTTTATAGCGCAGCCGTGCATCTCTTCGACGTGCCGCCGACGGCCTTCCGCCCGATTCCCAAAGTCTGGTCGAGCGTCGTGCGCTTGTCTGTGTACGAAACGCCGGTCGTTGCCGTGCGTGACGAAGCGCAGTTTATCGAATTGGTCAAAGTGCTGTTTTCGCAGCGGCGCAAGACGATTTACAACAACCTGCGTTCCGGGCGCGTGCGCTTGGGGCTGCCTGATGAGGCTGCCATTCTGGCGGCTCTGACGGCTGTTCAACTCGATCCGCGACGGCGCGGCGAAACCTTAAGCATGGTTGAACTCGCGGCGCTGGCCGATCAAGTATCTGCAATCGGTGCTGGGGACGCTGCGCCCTAGCTCGGCACTCTCAGCCGTGACTTTGAAAATTCCTGTGTTACATCCACTGCCACCCATAGCCACTCACCACACGCTGTTTTATACTGCGCGCCGGGGAAGCCGAAACCATTTACAGGAGAACATCATGAAAACAATGAGCAAACCTGCGCCCGCCAATGTCGCGCTGCTCATCGCGACCAAAAAGGGCGGCTTCATTTTGCGCGGCGACGCCAAGCGACGTCAGTGGGAACTGAATGGGCCGCATTTTCTGGGCCACATCGTGCATCACATCGTGCTTGACCCGCGTGACGGCAAGACGTTGTTGCTGGCGGCGAAAACGGGACATCTGGGCCCGACTGTCTTTCGCTCGACCAATTTCGGCAAGACGTGGAAGGAGGCCGCCAAACCGCCCGCTTTCCCGAAAGCTAAAGAGGGCGAAACAGGCCGTGCGGTGGATCACGTCTTCTGGCTGACGCCGGGCCACGCCAGCGAACCGAACGTCTGGTATGCGGGTACGTCGCCGCAAGGCTTGTTTCGCTCGGAAGACGGCGGTGTGACGTGGGCCGCTAGCGCGGGTTTCAACGAGCATCCGATGAATCTGGAATGGACAGGCGGCCCGCAAAATGGCACACCCGACGGGGCGAAGATGCATTCGATCATTGTTGATCCGCGCGCCGCCAATCATTTGTACCTGGGCATGTCCAGCGGCGGCGTGTTTGAAAGCACGGACAAAGGCGCGACTTGGCAGCCGCTCAACGCTGGTTGCGAAGCTTTCCCACCTGATCTCTTTCCTGAGTACGGTCACGATCCGCATTGCGTGCGGCTGCATCCACTTGCGCCGGACGTGTTGTATCAGCAGAACCACTGCGGCATCTATCGTATGAATCGGCCCGAAGCTAAATGGGTGCGCATCGGCAAGCAGATGCCCAAGAAAATCGGCGACATCGGCTTCCCGATGACCTTGCATCCGCGCGACCCGAACACGTGCTGGGTCTTCCCGATGGATGGCACACAGGTCTGGCCGCGCACCGCGCCCGGCGGCAAACCGGCGGCCTATGTCACGCGCAACGCCGGCAAGACCTGGCAGCGGCAGGACAATGGCTTGCCCGCAGACAACGCCTGGCTGACCGTCTTTCGCCAGGCGATGACGGCGGATGCGTGCGACCCGGTCGGTCTGTATTTCGGCACCACCTGCGGCGAGCTTTGGGCCAGCACGAATGAAGGCGAGAAATGGTCGTGCCTCGCGCGCCATTTGCCGCAGGTTTACGCGGTCGAGGCCACCACGATGAAGTAAGTAAAAATCAAAAGGCAAAAGGCAAAGGGCAAAAATCAAAAATGCGGCACTTCACTTTTTCCCTTCTTACTTTTGCCTTTTGATTTTTGCCTTTTGCCTTTTGATTTCTCTATGAAAGTACACATTCCCAGTCCCTTGCTTTCGTATACGCTGCAGCGCGCCGATGTCGAAGCCAGCGGCGCGACGGTGGCAGAAATGCTTGACGATTTGAATCGCCAGTTTCCCGGCATTCGCTTTCGGATGATTGATGAGCAGGATGCGATTCGCCGGCACATGCGCATCTTCGTCAACGGCGAGCAGATTGACGGGTTGGCGCTGGCGTTGGCGCCTGCGGATGAGGTGTATATCTTGCAGGCGCTGAGCGGCGGGTGAGTCCGTCACCAAATCTGAAAACAGAAAGAGCACGAAGTTGTGGCAACGCATCTCCGTGCTCTTTCACTTAGGTGGCTTGTTTGCGCAGCTACATCAGCTTGACCGAAATCAGTTTCGAGACGCCAGGGTCTTCCATCGTCACGCCATAAAGCGTGCGCGCGGCCTCCATCGTGCGTTTGCTGTGGGTGATGAGCATGAACTGTGTGTGCTGGCTCATCTCTAAGACCTTTTCAGAGAAGCGTCCGATGTTCATCTCATCCAGCGGCGCATCCACTTCGTCCAACAAACAGAAGGGGCTGGGGCGGTATTTGAAGATGCCCATGACCAACGCGATGGCGGTCATGGCTTTTTCGCCGCCGGAAAGCAGCAGCACGTTTTGCAGCCGTTTGCCGGGCGGTTGGGCGATGATCTCGATGCCGCTTTCCAGAATGTCGCTCTCGTCTATCAGCCGCATCTCGCCTTGGCCGCCGCCGAATAACTCGACGAACATCTGTTTGAAGTTCTCGTTGATTTGCGTGAAAGCGTCGCGGAAGCGTTCGCGCGAACGGTGTTTGATTTCGGTGATCGCGGCCAGCGTATCGGCCATCGCCTTTTCGATGTCGGCTTTCTGTGTGGCCAGGAAGACGAAGCGCTCTTCGATTTCGCCCAGTTCCTGCAGGGCCATCATGTTCACCGGGCCGAGCGCATCAATCTTGGCGCGCAATTCATCGAGACGCGCTTTGGCGACAACCAAATCGAAATCTTCTGGCACTGTCCAGAAAGTGGGCCAGCCATCAGCTTGGTCATCGGCATCCTCATCCTCATCCTCATCCTCACCATCAAGCGCGAGGTTGGTGGACGTTGGTGCAAGTTCGGCCTGTACTTCGGCTTCTTCTCCCTCACCTTGTTGCGCGGCCTGTTCCAACCGCTCGACGACTGCGCCAATCTGTTCGCCCAATTCGTTGTAACAAAGCGTCGAGAGATGTTCGAGGTCGCTGGATAGTTTGGCGCGCTCGATTTCGCGTTGGGCGCGTTCTTCGCGTGCTTGTGTGGCGGCGTCGCGGGCGGCGCGCAATTGCAGGTCGAGCGTCTCGACCTGTTCGCGCGCGCTGTTCATGATCTGGCTGCGCTCGGTGAGTTCGGCGTTGAAGCGCGCTTGCTCGGCCAGCAATTCCTGCGACTGTTCGGCAATGTTCTCGATGCTGGCGCTCAGTTGGTTGGCTTGCTCGTCGGCTTCGACGGCTTCCAGGCGCGTGCGGTCTAGGCGATTGCTCAGATCGCTGGTTTCGTTTTCCAGGCGGCGCAGATCGTTTTGCATGCCGCGGCGGCGTTCGGTCTTGGCGGCGAATTCGGCGCGGCGGCGCGACAGTTCCTGCGTGCGCTGTTCGGCCAGGCGGCGCAATTCGGCCAATTCGTTTTGCGCGGCGGCGACTACATCATTGGCTGCGGCGTGTGCTTGCTCGGCCTCGCCGGTTTGCGTGGCGGCCTGTTGCAGCTTGCGGTCGAAGTCGGCGAGTTCCGCTTGTGCCTGCGCGGTTTCGGTTTCGACGACGCGGATGTAGGTGGAGGTGCGTTCGCGTTCGCGTTCAGCCTGTTGTAACTGCTCGCGTTCGACGGCGAGGCGTTTTTCCAGTTGGCGCAACTCGGCGTCGAGCGTGTTGCGGCGTTCGGTCTGGTGGTTGATGAGTTGATTGAGTTCGCGCAACGCGCTTTCAGCCGTGTTGACCTGTGCGGAGAGCGTTTCGAGTTGTTCATTCAACGCGACGATCTCGCGTTTGAGCGCGAGTACGCCGGTGCCTTTTTCGCTGCCGCTGCCGCCGGTGATCAGGCGGCCCGCGATGATGCGTTCGCCCGTGCGCGTGATCGAAACGAGTGCAGCGCCAGTGCCGTTGCCGTGCGCGGCCGCCTGCCGCGACAGTTCGCTGGCCTGGGCGGTGTCGTCCACAATCAGGGCTTGTGCCAAGCCAGGCAACGCCAGCTTAAACGCTGCAGCGTAATCGGGCCGCAAGCCTAGCAGGGAATTGAGCGTGCGGTGGCCGTTGGTGTCGTGACCATTCGCGGACCCATTTGCGGATGTGGAAGAAAGCTGGTCGGCGGTGTTGCCGACGACTAAAAACGTCGCGCGGCCACCGCCTTCCGCTTTGAGGAATTCGATGGCGTTGACCGCGTCGTCATAGCTGGGCACGACGACGTATTGCAATTCGTCGCGCAAACCGGCCTCGATGAGCGTTTCAAATTCGGGCGTGACCTGCACGAAGTCGGCGAGCGTACCCAAGGTGCGGAAGCCCGGTTGCTGGTTTTGCATCAGCAACTGCACGGCTTCTGAAAAGTAAGTGCGGCGTTCGTCGAGTTCTTGCAGCGATTTCAGCCGTTGTTCGGCGGCGGTCAGGTTGCGTTGCAGGGCCGTGAGCGCGGCCTGGTTGCTTTCGCGCGTCTGGCGTTGCTGATTGAGTTGGGCGGTGACGTTGTTTAGCTCAGCGCCGGTTTGCTGTTGTTGCTGTGTGGTCTCTTCAAACTTTAAGCGCAGTTCGGCGCAGCGCTCTTCAGCAGCCTGGGCTTGCGCGGTGGCGCGTTCGCGTTCGGTGGCGAGGCCTTGCAGGCGGGTTTGCGCGCGTTCGACGGCTTCGCTGAACTGGCGTTTGAGCTGCCGCCAGCGTTCGAGCGTGGTGGTGTTTTCGTAGAGTTGCTTGCGCGCGTCTTCCAGCTTGCCTTCGGCGCCGGTGTCGCGTTCGGCCAGGGCCAGATGCTCGGCTTCGGCGTCCATCAACGCTTTGTTCTCGGCGTTGATTTCCTGTTCGACACTGCCGAGTTGGGCGCGTAAACGGGCAGCTTCTTGAGTGATGAAATCGTTGCGCTCGCTGATCGCGGCCTGATCGCGGGCGAATTGCTGGGAGCGCTGCCCCAACGATTGCAGTTGTTGCGTCAGATGCGCGTGTTGCTGTTTGGCGCGTTCGACTTCCAGATCAATGTTCGAGGCTGCCTGCCGCGTGGCATTGAGCGCCTCTTCGGCGGCGCGCGCTTGCTGGGCGGCCAGCGCCTGGGCTGCTTCGTGCGCGGCGATTTGGGTGGCTGTCTCGGTTTCGCGCGCGGCGATTTGGGTCAGCAACGCTGCCAATTCGCTGCCAGTGCTGCGCATCGTGCGGTAATCAACGACGAAGACGGCGCGCATCAAATCGCGCGACTCCTGACGCAGGCGCTGGTAGCGGCGCGCCTTTTGGGCCTGGCGTTTCAGGCTGTTTTGCTGGCGTTCGACTTCGAGCAGGATGTCGGTGACGCGCGATAGATTGGTGCGGGTCGCATCCAATTTCAATTCAGCCTGATGCTGGCGCAGTTTGAATTTGGAAATGCCGGCGGCTTCTTCGATCAGCGCACGGCGGTCGAGCGGTTTGGCGGACAGCACCTGGCCGATGCGGCCTTGTTCGATGATGGCGTAATGCGCACCGCCCAGGCCCGTGCCGGAAAACATGTCTTGAATCTCGCGCAAGCGGCAGGCGCGGCCATTCATCTCGTATTCGCTCTCGCCGGTGCGGTACAGACGGCGGCCCACGGTGATGCGTTCGCCTTCGTGGTAAATGCGCGCGACTTCTTTGCTGGCGACTTTGCGCAGTTTAGCTTGTTTCTTTTTCTCAGCTTCAGCGGGAGTTGCTGTGTCGGGAGCAAGGCTGATTGACAATGCAGCTTCGCCAGTGGGTGCTTCAACAGATACCTCGCCTGCATCGGATGCCTCTTCGATTGGCGTTTCGGCGGCAGATTGTGCGCGTTCGGCTTTGGCTGTTAAGGCTTCGTTGACCTCTTCGGAACTGGGTTTGCCGAGGTCGCTGCGAATCTCGAAGGTCGCGGTGACGGCCATCGTCAACATGACCTCGGCCATGCCTGAAGGCTGGCGATTGCGGCTGCCGGTGAAGATGACGTCTTCCATCTTGCCGCCGCGCAGCGATTTGGCGCGCTGTTCGCCGATCACCCAACTGAGCGCGTCGGCCACATTCGACTTGCCACAGCCGTTGGGGCCGACGACCGCCGTGATGCCTTCGGTGTCAAATACGACTTCGGTCGGGTCACAAAACGACTTGAACCCTTGGATAAAAAGTTTCTCGAATCTGAGCATTGTGAGTTGTTAAAAAAGAATGGGACAAGATTGCCGAAGGCACAACTAAGGGTGTCCGGCGGTTAAGTCGGCAGAATATAGAGTTGCTTGAGGGGGTTGTCAAACTGAGGCTTTTGGTGAATTGAGAGCCGGGCGAGGGCGCATTCCAGGGACATTTTTGACGCCAGCGCCCGGTTTCTGACCGCTTTAAGGGCGGTCTTTGAACTTGTCGTAGAGCCGCGTGTGCTTGCTGGTAAGGTCAACGGCTTTACCATTGATGAACATGTGTTTGACGCGCGTGCGCAATTCCAGCGGGTCGCCATCGGTGACAATCAGGTTGGCGATTTTGCCTGTTTCCAGGCTGCCGACCAGTTTGTCTATGCCAAAGATTTGCGCCGGATAAATGGTGACCGCTTTCAAAGCTTCTTCTTTCGGCAAGCCAAAGGCCGCTGCGGTGCCCGCGTGGAAGGGGAGCAGGCGCACGTCGGAAGCCGTGTCGCTGCTCGTGATGCAGAACTTCACACCGGCTTTGTACAATTCGGCAGCGCGGGCGTAGGACGAATCGTAAGGGTCGTCTTCTTTGTCGGGCAATTCGAGCACCGCGCCGAGCACGATGGCGACGTTCTTGGCCTTCAGTTTGTCGGCGACTTGATAGGCGTCTTCGCCGCCGTGGATGATGAGTTTGAGTTTGAACTTGTCAGCCAGATCGAGCGCGCCTTCGATCTCGCGTTTGCCGCTGGCATTGACCAGCACCGGGACTTCGCCTTTCAAAACGGGCAGCAAGGCTTCCAAGCCGAGATCAATTGGCCGGGCGGGAATGCTCTTGTCGCGGGCGCTGGCGGTTTTGGCTTGCTGATATTCTTGCGCGGCTTCGAGTTTTTTGCGCAACTCTTCGATGCGGCGCTCGCGCTGTTGCCGCGCGGCCTCACCGCCGCCGATGTTGAAGCCGCCGCCAAAGCCGCCGCCGCGTCCGCCGAAGCCGGCAGCCGGAAAGACCATATGCATCGCACCGGGCGCAACCAGTTTCATTTCCTGCGGCGTCCAGCCATCCAGATTGATAAAGGCGCATTGGCCCGAAATCAAACCGCCTTGCGGACAGGTGAGCACGGTCGTAATGCCATTGGTGCGCGCCACGGCAATCGCTTCGCTGTGCGGATTGACGGCGGTCAACGCCTTGGCGTTCGGATTGAAGTCGCCCAGTTCGGTTGTATCCACCGTGCCGGGCGCGCCCTGGCCGACTTCGACCAAGCCCATCGTCGTGTAAGTGTCAATCATCCCCGGATAGACCGACAGGCCCGTGGCATCAATCACCTTGGCGTTGGGCGGAACCGCGACGGTTGCGCCGAGCGCGGCGATCTTGCCGTCTTTGATGACGAGGGTGCCACGCGGAATCGTTTCGCCGGTGACGGTGACGATGCGGGCGTTGCGGATGGCGATGACGCCAGTGTCGGTTTTGGTTTGCGCGGGTGTGGCGATCAAGCCGCCCAGCCACGCGCTCAGCGCAAGTGCAAAGATGATTCTGTTCATCGAAAAGTCCAGTTTCGTTGGTTCGCCCGCCGCCGGTTGAATGGCGGCAAGCGAGGTTATGAGTTGCCTTCGTGGCGGTCGAGCCGCTGATGCGCTTCCGCATTGCTAAGCGCTGTTTGTCTCAACAGTTGCTCGGTGAAACGTAGCTTGCTTTCTATGTCCAGGTTGATCAATTCGCTGTGGAGTTGCGTTCCTGGCAACTTCGCAAAGATCTGCTCAATCTGGTCAAGTAGCTCATCGGTTGTCATGCCTATTCCTGGCTGATTCAAATTGCCACACGGGCTAACGCCGCTTGTCGTGTCGCTGGCGCTACCGCTCTTTCCGCCCTTTCATCTTGCCGTGAATGTGCCCATCCAGATCATCCTCGCTCAACGTCGGAATGAATGCGGGCGAAGTCTGCACGGGTTGCGACGGCAGGTTCAGCTTCTTTTCTTTTTCGATCAGGTCTTTCTTTTCCTTGGCGAGCAACTCGCGGCGCTGCACGTCCTGCTTGCGGTCGAAATAGACTTCGCCCTCGATCATGGTGACTTCGGGGCGCGCATAGACGCTGAAGGGATGAGCGTTAAACAGCACCAAGTCGGCGTCCTTGCCCACGTCAATGCTGCCGATGCGGTTTTCCAGCCGCAGTTGCTTGGCCGGATTGAGCGTCACCAGTTGCAGGCACTGCTCTTCGGTCAGCGTGCCATAGCGCAGCATCTTGCCGGCTTCTTGGTAAAAGCGGCGCGCGTGTTCATTGCTGTCGGAATGGATCGAAACGACGATGCCTTTGCCGGTCATGATCGCGGCATTGAAGGGAATCGCGTCGTAGGCTTCCATCTTATAGCCCCACCAGTCGGGCAGAATCGAAGCCGACGCGCCGTGTTTGAAGATTTCAGGTGCGACTTTGTAGCCTTCGAGCGTGTGTTGCAGCGTGTGCACCTGGATGCCGAACTCTTCGCACAACTTCATCAGCATCATGATTTCGTCGGCGCGGTAACAATGCGAATGAATGTCAATCTTGCCTTTCAACACATCCGCCATCGCTTCCAGCTTCAGGTCGCGGCGCGGCGGCAGCGGGTTTTCGCCGCGTGCCTTGGCGGCTTCGTATGCATCCCACTTTTGCATGTATTCGCGGCCCTGTGTGAAAGCTTCGCGGATGGTCTCTTCGACGCCCATGCGCGTGGCGGGGTAGCGGCGCGTGGCGCCGGGCAGCGCGGGCGAATTCGAGCGTTTCGGATTTTCGCCCAGCGCGAACTTCATGGTGCGCGGGCCATCGGTGACGTAAAGCTCTTCGGCAGACTTGCCCCATTTGAGCTTGATGATCGAATTCTGGCCGCCGATGGCGTTGGCGCTGCCATGCAATTGATGGATCGTGGTCATGCCGCCCGCCAGTTGGCGGTAGATGTTGATGTCGGTGTTGTTGACCACGTCGCGCATCCTGACCATCGCGGTGACCGAGAGCGAGCCTTCATTGACGCCATCCAGCGCGGTGTGCGAGTGCGAATCAATGAAGCCGGGCGTGACATACAGGCCCGTAGCGTCAATCTCTTTGGCGCCCGCGCCGGCTTTGACATCGGCGACTTTGCCGACGGCGGCGATCTTGCCGTTGCGGATCAGGATCGAGCCGTTCTCGATCGTGCCGTGCGTGGCCGTCATGATCGTGGCGTTCTTGATCAGAATTTCGCGGTCTTGCGCGAAGGTAGTCAGCGCGCAGAGCGCCAGACAGAGCGTCAGAAAGAACAGTCTTGCTTTGGTCATCGTCGTTTACCTCGGTTTGAACTTTGCCGTTAAACGGCTGTCAACTGACTCTGGTGTAAGCAGCCTGGACAGCCAACTCTTCGGTGCCGTCGGGTGCGCAGTTGTGCATGACTAGCTGCAATGCATTGTCTGAACTTGTCGAAATCGTAATGCGCCAGCCCCAATCCGGGCCAGGCGGTGCGGCGTATGTGCCGCGCACTTCAATTACGCCTGCGTCATTGAGCGAACCCTGACACGACATTACAGCGGCGCTTTGATGCCACGAATCCACCCACGCCGCTGTCGCCAGCCCAACCGCTGAATCATGCGCCAGCAGAATCAGGCCTTCGTGCGGCGTACCTTCGTGGCTCCAGGTGTATTTGAATGTCAGGAACTTGCCGTTCGCAATCGCCTGTACCGACAGCCGCGCTTCAGAACTGAAATCGGACGGTGTCAGCCAACTCAAGTGCAAAAGATTGTTGCCAGCCCATTCGCCCGCCAGGTTCTTTTGAATTTCACTCAATTGCATAACTACTTCGTCTACTAAGTTCATTGAGAGAAAGCGGACAGCAACACGTAGTAACGATTTCAATCGTTCAGCCAGGGCAGCCAGGGCAGCCAGGGCAGCCAGGGCAGCCAGGGCAGCCAGGGCTGCCC
>JANOWX010000220.1:0-4852 GCA_031418175.1 Acidobacteriota bacterium
TCAATATCCCGCTGATCGGCGCCACGTTCACCTTGCCCGACTATAAGGCGACGGTTACGGCAGAGAGCGCTGGCCGCGTGCCGGCGGATATATGATGCGATAGCAGTGGTCGGTCAAGGTCTGTCCTACCAGCTGCTCAAGGCAGACTTATAGCGGTTTGCAGTTGAGTGCGACTTGCGGCAAACACACCCAACGTAGGGGCAGACCTGCGTGTCTGCCCCGGTCGCCTTTGACACCTTCGAGTCCGTCTGTGGCCACCGGGGCAGACACGCAGGTCTGCCCCTACGTTGGGTCGCACCCATCTGCAAACCGCTATAAGCCAGTCCTGGTAATTGCGGCAGACGGATAGCGAGTAGCAATAGAAAAAATAGTCCTTTTGGACGCGCGCGATGCAGTTGAATGACTAATAGTCGGCAGAAAACTTGTGCTACCGTACTGCGGTCAGCCCAGAGGTTTTCTTGACAATCGCGTGATAATAGCCGACAAAACGAACTGATTGACCCATAATTAACTGATTGAGAGACCCATGAACCACTCACTCACCTTTGTGATTTTTGCCACCGGGCAAGAGACCGCGCAAAATTTGCGGGTCGCGCTGGCGGCTGACCGCCGGGCCCGAGTGCTGGCGGTTAGCGATGACCCGGAGCAGGTCTATGCCGACGTGGTGCGTTGGCGTCCTTCCTCCGTGATCGTTACTTTGGGCGCGACACCGGGCCAAGCCTGGTCGTTGTGTGAACGCATCACAGCCGTCTGCCCCGAAACCATCATCGTGTGCGCCTCGCGCAACCCCTCACCCGAACTGATCCTGGCCTCCTTACGCGCCGGTGCGCGCGAATTCCTGCGTCTGCCGATCATTGCTGAGGAATTCAAAACCGTCATTGACCGGACCGCCGAATTCAGCGCCGGCCGTTCGCAGGGCGCCAAGAAACGGGGCCGCGTGATCAGCATTTTTGCCAGCAAGGGCGGCTGCGGAACTTCGTTCGTCGCGGCCAACCTGGCGATTGCTTTGCAAGCGCCGACCGTGGTGGTTGATCTAAACCTGCAAGCCGGCGATCTAGACATCTTCTTCGGCATCAAACCCAAATTCTCGATTGCCGATCTGGTGGTCAACCGCGCCCGACTGGACGAAGGCTTGCTCGCCAGCTATCTCGCGCCGCACTCGGCGGAATTGGCGGTGTTACCAGCGCCGCGCAATGCGGATGCGGCCGAAGACATCCGGCCTGAGCCGCTGATGGAGGTGTTGCAGGTTTTGCGCGAACATCACGATTACGTGGTGCTCGATCTGCCGCACACCTTCGATGCCAACACGCTGGCGGCGCTGGACAACGCCGACGATATTCTGTTGTTACTCACGCTGGATATTCTCGCCGTGCGCAGCGCCCAGCGCGCGTTGACGATTTTCGACCGGCTCGGCTATCAGCGTTCAAAGGTGAAGCTGGTCATCAACAAGTGGAGCAAGCAGAGCAATCTTGAGTTGCGCCACGTTGAACGCTATCTGGGTGAAAAGATCGCCGGGTTCATCACCAATGATTACGCGGCGGCCATTAATTCGATCAATCTGGGCCAGCCCCTGGCGGGCGGTAGTTATGCCTCCCCCATTGTGGCCGAGGTGAAACGGCTCGCCACCGTTTATGGCGCGGCCGCCTCCGAACCCGAAGTCGAAAAAAGCAAAGGCTTCCTCGGCTCGATCTTGGGCAAACTCAGATTATCTTCCGGCAGTGCGGCCGAGAAGTCGCCCGTGCCCCAGCCTGCCCGCGGCGGTGTGACGGTCTTGCGCCCAGCCAACCGGGCCTTGCCGGGCGCGCCGCCCGAGGTGCAAGAGCTGCAGTACCGCGCGAAATGATTTGGCTGGCCGGTCATTCAACTGTGCAAGGTTGAATGACCCAGCAGGATTGCTCTTTTTCAGGTGTGGATTTAGGTGTGAGGTGTCGTCGGATTTGAGCAGGAGTAGGCAAAATACATAACTCCCAGTTGGCGGTCTGGCCCGTTCCGGGCTGATTCGCAGCGAGAGCCTTCCGCTACGACCCTACAACAAATAAATACATGGCATTGGGCGGCTTACCACAGGTAAGGCGTCCTGGCTGTAGTGTTGTCAAACAACAGCCGGAAGACCGCGCCAAAAAGGGTCTTTCAGGCTGGGTTTAGTAATCACGGGAATTGCCGATAGGTGCTTTATGTCGTTACGCGATAGACTCAATAGCAACACCAATAATGCCACGCCAGCCACCGCCCTAAACCAGAATGGCGGGCCACACGCCACGCAGTTGGGTAGTTCCTTTTCCGAGTTGAAATCCAGACTGCACCGCGAGTTGATCAATCGCATGGATCTCACCAAGATCAATCTATTGACCCCGCAACAGGTGCACGCGGAGGTTGCGCTACTAACCAAGGATTTGCTCGATAACCGGGACCTGGCAATTTCGGGCTCCGAACGCGAGAAATTGATCGAAGAAATTCGCTACGAACTCTTCGGTCTGGGGCCGCTCGAACTGTTACTGAGCGACGGCACCATCTCCGACATCCTGGTCAATTCGCCCTTCAAGATTTACGTCGAACGCGGCGGCAAGCTCGAACGCACGGGTGTGACCTTCAACGACAACGCCCACGTGATGCGCGTGATCGAACGCATCGTCTCTTCGATTGGCCGCCGCATTGACGAATCATCGCCGATGGTGGACGCGCGGTTGGCCGACGGTTCGCGCGTCAACGCCGTGATCCCGCCGATTGCGCTGGACGGCCCCTGCCTCTCGATCCGCCGTTTCAGCAAGAACCCGCTCAAGATGGATGCGCTGGTCGAAAAAGGCGCGCTCAGTTTCGAGATGGCCGAAGTCTTGAAGATGTGCGTCAAGGCCAAGATGAACATCATCATCTCGGGCGGCACCGGCGCCGGTAAAACGACGCTGCTCAACGCGCTTTCTTCCTACATCCCCGATGACGAACGCGTCGTCACCATCGAGGACGCCGCCGAATTGGTGCTGCAACAACCGCACGTCGTGCGCCTGGAAACGCGCCCGAAAAACATCGAAGGCAAAGGCGAAGTCACCTCGCGCGATTGCGTGAAAAACGCCTTGCGTATGCGCCCCGACCGCGTGGTCATCGGCGAAACGCGCGGCGAAGAAGCGATTGACATGCTACAGGCCATGAACACCGGCCACGATGGCAGCTTGACGACCATTCACGCCAACAACCCGCGCGATGCCATGTTGCGTATCGAGACCATGATTCAAATGGCCGGGATGAAACTCACCGAACGCGCCATGCGGCAACAAATCGCGTCGGCGATTAACATCGTGGTGCAGGCTTCGCGTTTGAGCGATGGCTCGCGCCGCGTGACGTTCGTTTCTGAAATCAACGGACTGAACGAAAACGAAGTCATCGTCAATGACATCTTCCGCTACGAACGCTCTGGTGTGGACGATAAAGGAAAGGTCATCGGCAAACATATAGCCGCAGGCACCAATCCGCTGTTACTGGAAAAACTGCGCATTGCCGGTTGCAAGTACAACGAAGATTGGTTCGTGCGGCCGGATGAGAACAAAGAGAACTAGGCGATGTTTGGAAGTGGCTAAATACACCGGCAACTAAGTTCCTTGGCATTTTGAGCCTCACCTCGTAGTAACGAATTTATTCGTTACGTCCCAGCGCGTAACTAATAAATTCGTTACTACGAGGTGAGGCCGCAACTATTAAAGAACTTAGTTGCTGGTGTACTTAAAACGAATGAGACGGTGCGCTGGCACACCGCGTGTCAACCGGGCTGTACTGCTTGAGGCTTATGCGCGAGGTTGCTGCCAGCTCCTACATTCGCTTGTCCAAGTCCGAAGTCATTAACGGGAAAGGAATCGCGATGCTACCATTTTTTGTTTTTATCTTTTGCCTGCTCGCCACCTACGGCACGTTTCTGTTGGTGACGCGCAAAACTGCCGAAGACCAGGAGCGCATGGAAAAGCGTATGCGCGAAGTGTTGTTGGGCCTTGATTCCAGCAGTGAAGGGGGAGGCACTCCCCTTGACGTCAATAAAATCCGGCTGGCGCGCGATGAAATCTTAAGCGAAATCCCCAAGTTCGACGAGCTGCTGCGCAAGCTCGAGTTCGTCACCTGGGTCAAGCAAATGATTGATCAGTCCGATTTGCAACTGACGGTCATGCGGCTGTTTATGTTTTGCGGTTTGGCGGGGCTCTTGGGGATGATGGCCGTTTCAATGCTGGCCGATTCATTCCTGGCGGCGATCTTGACGGGCGTGGTGACGGCCTGTTTGCCGCTCTTATACGTCTTGTGGAAGCGGAAAAAACGGCTCGATAAATTCCTCTCGGATTTGCCCGACACGCTGGAGTTGATGAGCCGCGCGCTGGCCAGCGGCCACGCCTTCACCGAAGCGTTGCACATGATTTCGAAAGAGATGCCCGATCCGATTGCGACCGAGTTTCGCCGCACCTATGAGGAACAAAATCTGGGCCTCTCGGTCAAGATCGCCTTGGAAAACCTGGTCGAACGCGTGCCTGTGCTAGACCTGAAAATAGTTGTGACGGCTATCATGATTCAGCGTGAAACCGGCGGTAATCTGGCCGAAGTTTTGGAAAAAGTCGCCAACACCATCCGCGAGCGCTTCAAGATTCTGGAAGACCTCAACACGCTGACCACCTCGTCCCGTATGTCGGCGAACGTCTTGTGCGCGATGCCCGCGTTCATTGCCCTGATGGTTTCGTACATCAATCCGACCTATATGCGGGTGCTCTGGACCGAACCGTTGGGGCATAAAATGCTGATGGCCGCGGCCTTTTTGCAGATTACCGGGATGATCGTCATCCGCCGCATCATGAATATCAAGATTTGATGCGGTTATCCCCTGCCG
>JANOWX010000221.1:0-3539 GCA_031418175.1 Acidobacteriota bacterium
AAGAGTACCTGCGGATGTCGCGCGCGCTCGAAGTCTTCACGGGCGCGGAACTCACGCCGGAGCAGTTGCAGGCGGAGTTGGAACGGATGGCGCGGCCCCACGCGGCAGCCGGCAGTGCTGGGCGCGTTGTGGGCGGCGCTCGAGCACGATCCGCTGCTGCTGGCCGAATGCCTGGCGCGCCCGGTGGTGGCCGCAGCGGGAGCTACGAAAGTGGAATGCGGAATGCGAGTGCGGAATGCGGAATTGGGAACTGCGTGCGCAGCGGCTTTCTCCGCGGTTTCCATTCCGCATTCCGCACTCCGCATTCCGCAATTTGAGGAATGGTGGCGCGGGGTGCGGGGCGCGTTGGACGTGGCGGTGGACGCGCCGGGGTGGGCGTATCGGTTGCCGGAGATTGCGGCGGTGGCTGCGCCGTGCGGGAGTGATGCGTGGAGAGCGACAAATACAACTGGCGCGTGAGCAATTCATTGTTGCCTGATTGGTGCCGGCGTATACTTCGGCCCTGCCTGGAAGAATGAAAGCGAGGAAACGAGCAATGCAAACTGAAACCATCCAAATCGAAATTACTGGGTTGCCGCTCGGCACCAAAACCGCGTTGGAAGAAGTCGGGCGAAGCCTGGGAAAAAGCTTCCCGGATTACCTGCGCGACCTGCTCCAAAACGAGTTGCTGTCGGAAAAGCCGTTCAGCGAGATGCTTGAGCCGATTCGCCGCAGCTTTGATGAGAGCGGGATGAGCGAAGCGGAATTGGATGCGCTGTTTATTCAGGCGCGAATGGAGGCGGCGCGCGCGCAAGCGCAAACTGTGCTTGCTCCGCATGAGAAAGCCGTAGCGCTGCGGCAGTGGGTGGCAGGGCTTGACCGCCATACGCCGCTTCTTTCCGATGAAGCAATCAGCCGCGCCAGTATCTACACGCGCGAAGACCAGCAACGATGAGTTACCTCGCCGATACCAATATCCTTTTGCGCCTCGTTGAACCGGCCCATCCCAGGCACCCGGACGCTTACGGTGCGGTCGAAGCCTTGCTCAACCGTGGCGCGACGGTTTACGCGCTCCCGCAAAACATCGCTGAGTTTTGGAACGTCTGTACGCGCCCGGCAGACAAGAATGGTCTGGGGTTCTCGCCTGCCAAAACCGATCTTGAATTGAAGAAGCTGGAAGCGATTATCACGGTCGTGGCCGACATCCCCGCGATTTATCCCTTCTGGCGCAGTCTGGTGGTGCTACACGCCGTCTCGGGCGTCCAGGTTCACGATGCCCGCAGCGCGGCGGCCATGATCGCTCACGGCATCACGCATCTGCTGACTTTCAACGGAACCGACTTCAACCGCTATCCGGGCATCACCGTCCTTGAACCGAAGGATGTCACCCCGCAAACGCGCGGCATACGGTTGTGAGGATTGCCAGCGAGTAGCAGCGGACATAGAATGCCTGCCGGAGGAACGGCTATGTCTTATCAAATCTTCGTGCAAAATCAGCTTCATAACGGTTATCAGGCAATGGTGATTGGGCTGCCCGATTGTGTGGCAAAAGGCGAAACCGAGGAAGAGGCCGTCGTCAAGGCAAAAGAAGCATTGAGCCAATGGCTGGCGCGCGGCAAGCTGGTCACGTTCGAGTTCGATCCCGACACACAAGCCGCCAATCCCTGGCAGAAAATTTGCGGAAAGTACAAAGACGATCCGACATGGGACGACTTTCAGGCCAATATCGCCGCTTATCGCCGTCAACTGAATGAAGAAGAGGCCGCACGGGCCGCCGCGCAATGTTAATCGTGAGGTGAAGAAATGCAGACCACAACGCTTGAGATTACCGAAATTCCCATCGAAACCTTTAAGGCGCTGGGCGAACTGGCGCAGCAAAACGGGAAATCGCCGACGGACTTTGTGCGTGAAATGATTGAGCAGGAAGTGTTGGAACAGCCTGCCCGACGCAAGCTTTCCGACCGTGATCGTGACTTATTCCTGGCTATGCTGGACGCGGACGGCGAGCCGAATGACGCATTACGCAATGCCTTTGAGACCCACCAGCAATTGAATGGCGTGCCGGCCAAAGCTAAAGCGCCGCTCGATAAGCGCGTGCCCTGCGAGCCGATGACCGACAGGACGCGCGAATTCAACTGGATCGAAGAACACAAACACGAATACGCCGGGCAATGGGTAGTGCTGGACGGTGACCGTTTGATTGCGGCCAGCCCCATCCGCGCGGAAATCAGCGTTGCGGTCAAAGCGGCTGGCGCAAAGGTGCCGCTGATCCACCGCATCCCTTCGCCCGATGATCTGCCCTACATCGGTATTTGAAGACCATGACACAACTCAACTTCGCGGAAGAGCACCGCTACAAGGATGATGACAAGGGGATTCCCATTCAGGTCAGACTGACCTATGCCGGAACCACCATTGAAGTCACGGCCAAAGTTGACCCCGGCGCCGCCGTCTGCTTGTTCACGCACGAAGACGGCCTTGACCTCGGCATCCCGATTGAACAAGGCATCCCAATCAGGCTGGGCGGTCTGGCCGGTTCGCTCGACGCCTTCGGCCACGAAGTCACGCTGCAAACCGGTGCTATCTCGTTTCAAAGCTTCGTCTACTTTGCCAAGTATCCCAACGTGCCGCGCAACTTGCTTGGGCGGCAGGGCTGGCTGCGCAACTTGAAACTCGGCCTGATTGATTACGACAACCTGCTCTACCTCAGCGCCTACGGATCA
The DNA here is from genome assembly GCA_031418175.1 of Acidobacteriota bacterium. Classification (GTDB taxonomy): domain Bacteria; phylum Acidobacteriota; class Blastocatellia; order RBC074; family RBC074; genus JACPYM01. The sequence goes on from JANOWX010000221.1 coordinate 2,703, forward strand.
TAGCCCGACCGGATTTCAACTCAGCCTGTGCCGCCCGCAATTGTACTCTACCGCAAGCGAGCGTAAAGTTGCCGCCGCTTCGTTTCAGTCGCAAGTCACACAACCATTTCGCACCCTGACAAGGAGGTCAGCTATGTTCACTCGCAGCCCATTTCACCACCGTCAACTAACCTTCGCCCGCGTGCTCGCCCTGTGCGCCGTGCTGCTCATCACCGTGCTGGCCGCCTTCAACACCGGTGCGTCACGCGGCCACGCCCGCGGCAAGCGCCAAACCCTCACCATTGAAGACCGCGTCGCCGCCCAGCGCGCCATCGAAGCCGTCTACCATCGGCAGCGCATTTGGCCCAAAGACAGCCCGCAACCGAAACCGGCGCCCGATGTAATGTTGGATGACGTGCTGCCCGCAGCGGCGTTGCGCGCGCAGGTGGAAGAGTACCTGCGGATGTCGCGCGCGCTCGAAGTCTTCACGGGCGCGGCGCTCACGCCGGAGCAGTTGCAAGCGGAGTTGGAACGGATGGCGCGGCCCCACGCGGCAGCCGGCAGTGCTGGGCGCGTTGTGGGCGGCGCTCCCTTATGTGTTTGGCCGCGGTGGTGAAGAGCAGGCGGCGCTTGAAGCCGCAGGCATTCCGGTTGACGTGGTGCCGGGCATTACGGCGGCATTGGGTTGTGCTGCATCATTGAAGGCACCACTGACGCAGCGTGGGCAGAACCGTTCGATTACGTTGCTTACCGCTTCGAGTGAAACCGGCATTGCTGATCAGGATTGGCAAGCGCTCGCCAAGCCCGGACAAGTGCTGGCAATTTACATGGGTGTGCATGCAGCGGGCACAAGTGCGG
>JANOWX010000222.1:0-5999 GCA_031418175.1 Acidobacteriota bacterium
AAGGTGAGGTGCTCTGCTAGCCCCCCATCCCCAGCCCCAAACCCCAAGCTCAGAAATTAGCGCGGATCCGTAATCACGCCCCTGATCGCCGTCGCCGCTGCCGTCGCCGGACTCGCCAGATAGACCTTCGATTGCGGGCTGCCCATGCGCCCGACGAAGTTACGATTCGTGGTCGAAAGGCAAGTCTCATCCGCGCCCAGCACGCCCATATGCCCGCCCAGACAAGCGCCGCACGTCGCCGTCGAAACCACGCAGCCTGCGTCGGCGAAAATTTCCAGCAAGCCTTCGCGCAGCGCCATCTTCCAGACTTCGGTCGTCGCGGGCACGACAATCGCGCGCGTGCCGTCGGCGACCTTGTGGCCCTTCATCACCGAGGCCGCGATGCGCAGGTCTTCGATGCGCCCGTTCGTGCAGGAGCCGATGTAGACCTGATCCATCTTGATCTTGCCGACCTCGCCGATGAAACGGCCGTTCGAGGGCAGCGAAGGCGTGGCGACAATCGGCTCCAACTCGCTCAGGTTGATGGTGAACCGTTCGGAGTACACCGCGTCGGCGTCCGATTGATAGATCGTGTACGGCACGCTGGTGCGGGCCTTGACGTACTCTTCGGCAACCTCGTCGGCGGGCATGATGCCGCTCTTGCCGCCGGCTTCGATGGCCATGTTGGTGATGGTGAAACGCGCTTCCATCGTCAGCGATTTCAGCCCGTCGCCGCGATACTCCATCGCCCGGTAACGCGCGCCGTCCACGCCGATCTTCGAGATGATGTAGAGGATGATGTCTTTGGAATAAACGCCGCGCGGCAGCGTGCCCTTCAATTCAAACAGCATTGATTCGGGCACCTTGAACCACAATTCGCCCGTCGCCAGCGCCGCCGCCAGATCGGTCGAACCGACGCCCGTGGCAAACGTGCCGAGCGCGCCCATCGTCGTCGTGTGCGAATCGCCGCAGACAATGGTCTGCCCCGGCAGCACGTGGCCCTGTTCGGGCGCGATGGCGTGACAGATGCCGTGGTTGCCGATTTCGTAGTAACGCTCGATGCCCTGCTCAATGCGCCATTCACGCAGGTATTTGGAAAGCTCCGCCGACTTGATGTCTTTGTTCGGCACGAAGTGATCAGGCGTGACCAGAATCTTCGACGGGTCTTTGACCTTGTTGATGCCGAGCTTGCGCAGCATTTGTACGGCGGGCGGCGTCGTCACGTCGTGGCAGACGATCAGGTCGAGCGTGGCGTTGACGATCTCGCCCGGCACGACCGAATCGCGTCCGCTGTGCGCGGCGAGGATTTTTTCGGTGATAGTCATTCCCATAACAGTCTCCAGTTGGCAGTAAGCAGTCGGCAGTGGCAGGCGCAGCTAACTGCCGATTGCCAGCGAATCGCCGCCTGTGGTTTTCCTTCTTTCCTTCGCGTAAAGCGCCTTGTTGACGGCGTTCAGATAAGCCCGCGCGCTGGCGTCAATCACGTCGGTGCTGGCGGCTTTGCCGGTGTAAGCCGTGCCGCCGAATTCGACGTGGACGAAGACTTCGCCGACCGCGTCGGTGCCGCGCGTGATGGCGCGCACGGTGTAATCGAGCAGCGTGCCTTCCAGCCCAGTGACCTTGTCAATCGCCGAATAAACCGCATTGACCGGCCCGTCGCCTGCCGCCGTTTGCGTTCGGTCTTCATCCGGCGCGGTATCGTGCAACGTGATCAGCGCGGTCGAGAGCACCGCCGTCCCAGCGGTCGCTTGCAGGTTGCGCAGCTTGTAGCGTTCGGGGATCGAGGCGATGCCGTCTTGCATGATCGCCAGCAAGTCTTCCTCGAAAATGTCTTTCTTCTGGTCGGCCAGCTTGGTGAAGAGTTTGTAGGCCTTGTCGAGTTCAGGCCGCCCCAGGTTGTAGCCCATCTCTTCGTACTTGGCCTTGAGCGCGTGGCGGCCCGAATGTTTGCCCAGCACCAGGCTGTTGGTTTTCACGCCGATGGATTCGGGCGTCATGATTTCGTAGGTCAACCGGTTCTTGAGCATGCCGTGCTGATGAATGCCGGCTTCGTGCGCGAAAGCGTTTTTGCCGACGACGGCCTTGTTCGGCTGCACTAACACGCCGGTGATGTTCGAGAGCGTCTGGCTCGAACGGTAAAGCTCTTCGGTGACGATGCTGTTTTCGTAAGGCATCAGGTCTTTGCGCACGCGCAGCGCCATCACGATCTCTTCCAGCGAAGCGTTGCCCGCGCGTTCGCCGATGCCGTTGATCGTGCATTCAATCTGCCGCGCTCCGGCAGAAATCGCGGCCAGCGAATTTGCTACGCCCAGGCCCAGATCGTTGTGGCAATGCACGCTGATGACCGCGCGCTCAATGTTGCGCACGCGCTGTTTGAGCGTCGAGATGATGTGGTGATATTCAGCCGGGATCGTGTAACCAACCGTGTCCGGGATGTTGACGACCGTCGCGCCCTCGTCAATCACGGCCTCGATCACTTCACACAGGTAATCCATGTCAGTGCGCGTCGCGTCTTCAGCGGAGTATTCGACATCGTCGGTAAAGCTTTTGGCCAAGCGCACCGCCGCGCGCGACATCTCCAACACTTCCGCGCGCGTCTTTTGCAACTTGTATTGCAGATGGATGTCAGAAGTGGCGACGAAGGTGTGAATGCGCGGATGCGCGGCGTCGGCCAACGCCTCCCAGGCGCGTTCGATGTCTTCGGGCGTGGTGCGGCACAGCGAGGCGATGACGGGGCGGCGGCATTGCTTTGCCACTTCACGAATCGCGGCGAAATCGTCGTCGGAGGCGATGGCAAAGCCGGCCTCGATCACATCCACGCCGAGCGCGTCCAGTTGGCGCGCCATGCGCAGTTTCTCTTCCAGGTTCATGCTGCAACCGGGCGATTGCTCGCCGTCGCGCAACGTCGTGTCGAAGATTGTGATGCGTTCGCTCATACCAGGAATTCCTCCAAAAACGCCCGCCTCCGGTGTATGAAGACGCGCATCATAGCACTGTCAGTCGAAAGCGGATAATTTATTCTTTTTCCAGTTTTATAAATGATATTTATGGATGTGGCAAGCGGATTATTGTAGGATGCTGGCTGAAATCAGCATTGCTTCCCACGAAGGCACACGAAGAAGACACGAAGGATTGTTGTCTGCTCGGTACTCCTTTATGTGCGCCCAGTGGGACGGGTCATTTGACGAGTCTACGCCACTCGAGTTTGCCGCGACTGCCAAAGTTGATTAGCACGCCAACCCGCAGGCCAGTCGCATTCAGATAGTTCAGGATTTGGGCTTCTTCCCGGCTTGTTAGCTTCTCCAGCACTTTCAGTTCGACAATGATCTGACCGAAACAAACCAGGTCAGCCCGGTAATCAACGCCAAGCCTTTGCCCTTTATAAAAAACCGGCAAGGACTTCTCGGCTTCAAAGGGGATTTGGCGGTTCGCAAGTTCAAGCTTTAACGCCGCATGATAAACCGCTTCCAAAAAGCCATTCCCCAACGCGCTATGCATCGCGGCACCTGCGATGGCGTAGACTTCATCGCGCAATATCAGTTCCTTCACTTCCATCTTCGTGTTCCCTTCGTGTGCCTTCGTGGGAGGACAATTCCTAGTCAGGTTTCGCATTGGCATCCCGCGCCACCACCAACGCATAAATCTCTGCCACCACCGCCATCCCGACTCGCACGCTCAGCATCGCCGCCACGCCCCAATGCTGCCACAAAAACCCGCCCAGCATCGGCCCGACGGTTTCGCCGATGCCTTCGCCCAAGCCGAAATAGCTCATCACGCGCGCGCGCCGCTTCCGATCCAGGCTGGCCGCCTGCGCCATCAACGCGCCCCAGGCCGGACGAAAGGCCGCCTTGCCCAGCGCATCCACGCTGCTGCCCACCGCCAGCCCCGCAAATGTCGGCACGAAGATAAACAACAACGACGAACAGATATTCGCAAACCCGCGCACCAGCAGCACCAGCCGCTGACTCACGTTGTCGGCCAGCCAACCAAACAGCGGCCCGCCCACGATCGTCACCAGCGGCCCGAAAGTGTAAATCCACCCGGCCTGCCCCGGCGTTAGGTGCGCGTATTCGGTCGCCAGCACCGGGAACAGGTTGTTCATCATCATCGCGGTGCAGGTAAGCAAAGAACCCAAAATCAATACGGGCAAGAATGATCTGCCGGTTTGCGCGGCCTCTGGTTCCGCCTCGTCAGCCGCTTTGCTACTCAAGGGCAAATGATGCTGCGGCTCCTCCAAATAGCGCGCCACTACGAAGAGCGGCAAAAACGACATTGCAAACGCGATCAGAAAAACATTGGAATAACTATCCAGCGTCCACCACAACAACCACCCGCCCAGCGCCTTGCCCAGCGAACCGGCGGACATTTTCACCGTCGTGTACCAGCCGAACGCCGATGCCATCTTCTTTTTATCGGCGTGTTCGGCAATCAGCGCACTGACCGACGGATCGCGCAACGACTCCGAAAACCCGTGCAGCATCTTGATCGCGTAAACGTGCCAGGGCGCATTGGCAAAGACCAGCAACAACGCCATCACCGACCGCAACCCAATCGCGATGGTGAACGAGGGCTTCAATCCGATGCGGTCGGCCAGCCAACCCATCGCCGGTTTGAACGTCTGCTCGACGATCAGGTTGACCGAAAACAGAAAGCCCGTCGCCGTCAGGCTCAAACCCATTTTGCGGTAGGCAAAGAGCGGCAGCGCAAAGCTGATAATCCCGAATGCCAGGCGCGATAAAAATCCTTCGGCCAGGATGACGAGCAGCGAGGGCGACACTTTACCGGACGCTTGATTCATCAAACAGAAAACCCCTCCCGCGAAGACACACGAAGAATCACGAAGAGGCTACCAATCTTCGTGTGCCCTTCGTGTGTCTTCGTGGGAGAACCTCTTATTGCGCCAGATTCGCCGCCAGGTTGGGCGGCGTCAGCGTCGTCTTGCCCTGCGCATACGCGTCAATGTAATCGGCAATCATCCCCGCCGCGCCCGGCACGCCCTTGTAGCCGGGGAAGTAATTCACGTCCACCACGAACGGCCCACGCTCGCTCTCGATGATGTCCAAGCCGTACAAGCCCAAACCGCAGACCTTGCCGACTTTCAACGACAACTCACGCACTTCATCACTGATCGGCACCGAACGGCCCGGCACCGAGAAGCTGGTTTCCGAGAACGGCTTCTGCACGCCGTGCACTTCTTCGCCCGCGACGTAGATTTTCAAATCCTCGCCGTGCCCTGGAATCGCTTCCTGAATAATCATCGGCGTGACGGGTTCGGGCAGCTTGTCAATGTCCTCCGGCGTCCGGCACAGACTCACGCCCGCGCCACGATGGCCCATGTGCGGTTTGATGATGAGCGGATGTTGGCTGACCAGTTCCTTGGCCAGACTCAGATCGCCCGTCGTCCACGACTTCGGCGCCGGCACGCCGCCTTCCAGCAACAGCCGCGACGTGATGATCTTGCTCTGAATCAGCGAGCACGACGCATACGGATTCAGGATGTTCGCGCCCTGCACGTGCAGGATGCCCGCCAAGGCCAGCGATAATTCCGTATGCGATTTCAGCACATACATATCGGCCTCCGGGCGGAGCGTGTCGGGCCGTTGCAGAATCTCTTCCGCGATGTCTTCGGTGATGGTGTAACCGCGCCCGCGCAAAATCTCGTACATCTCGACCAACACGGGCGAGGGGACGGGCGGGACGCGGCGGACGATCATAAAGTGGAGTTTCATTGTTCGGATTACCTCTTTCGATTGGATGATCTGATTGCGCTGTTTCCTTGACGGCCTTTGAGATTCCAAATTGGAATCTCAAGCCTAGACGACTTCTGCTGTGAACTGAAAGACCGTGGGAAAAGTTTCCATCTGGGCAAGTTGGTTGGCACTGTGGTTTTCGTCGCGTAGCGACGGTTGAACTTAGCCCGGCGTTTCAACGCCGGGAAAGAGCGGCGTGAATTTTCAGTCGCGTAGCGACGGTTGAAACCGTGATCCATTGGGCCGCACCTTTCAACCGTCGCTACGCGA
>JANOWX010000223.1:0-14828 GCA_031418175.1 Acidobacteriota bacterium
GCCGAGCAAAGCCGCCTGGAACGTCGTGTGATTCGTTCTCATAATTCCTCCTGTTAAATTGTGTTTGGAACCAAGGCAGAACGCCTCATCGTTGAAATCAAGTCAACACCCAAAAAGCAAACGACGTGCCGACTTGATTGGAGAGTGTATTTAATGGGATACAGTAATTTTAAGTCAAGTTAAACTCGTGGTTTACTTTGGCTGAGTGAAAATGTTTCGCGGAAGTTCTTAGCGGTGTTTTAGGCAAAAACTGGCACTTTGATTTCAGATTTTCGTAACTGATTCATTTTTTCGGAGAAGGGAAGGGCTCTTTTCTCCAAGTGAAGGGTGGTGAGGTTAACGGGATTAGTAGCAAAACGCCGCGTAGCAAACGCTGAAAGAACTCTCTTCCAGCCCCCTTTACATTTGCTACGCGGCGTTACTTCCCGGCACAACCTGCGAGTGGCGGTCGGGAAAGACACGGACGCGCGTCGGAGAAATTTCAGCACTCCGCAGGCGATCTGCGGCCCCGAAATACCCCCTTGCTCTCCTTCGCGCGCCGATCTGTGAAAGAACTTGTTGGCCTGACTGCGTATGCTTGCTTGCACCCTGCGAGCCGTCTTTGTTTGAGGCCTTCAACTCGGAACGACCGCTACTGCTTATTTGGCCACGTTCGCGCGGCTCTCGAATTTACCTCCCAACCTCTCCTGCACTGCCGTGGAGTCTTCGTTCAACCCGGACGGCAATTGCTTAAACAAGAGGCGTGCCAGTAGGTGGTTCGGACTTCTTACGTTAGTGCAAACCGCTGAAAAGAATTGTCTTTGACTTTATTTGCAGCGCGAGTCGCCAGGGCGAGGATGGCAGCTTGTGTGTATTGCTCATCCCAATCGGTTTAGCCGGGCAAACGATTTGGTGCAGGGATCAGCAGGGCAGGGAATTCGTAGTGGGTTTTATGCGTTTGAAGCCCGCCAAAGCGCGTAAATAGCCTTGTTTGACATGCCCTAGACCTTCTGTTAGCTTCACGAAACTTGTTTGAAGCCCCATATGGAAAGCAATGTTGGTGTGACTCAAGCGATCAATTTCAGACAGTATTGGCGGCCTTTTTTGCGCGTCGTGCCCGTGGTTATCTTATCGCTTGCGAGCCTCTCGGCCGGTTCTTGCGCCAGGTTGGCAAAGGTCAGTGACAGTTCCATTCCGCGCTTGCAAACGCCGCTTGCCGCAGCCGCTTTCAATCAACTCATTGCTCAATTAAAGCCCTTTACCGAACTGCAATCCTTACGCACCACGCGCGTGGTCATGCGCTTTATTGAGCCTAACGCTGGTGAGCGCTGGCGTGATGCGGAAGCCATTCTGGTTTTGCAACGCCCGGACAAGATTCGCTTGGTTGTCCAAATTCCTGTTACGCATTCGCGGTTGGCCGAAATGGTGTCAGAGGCGAATCAGTTCAAGGTAGCGATTTATCAGGGAGCGCCCAGCTTTCTGATCGGTACGAATAGCGCTGATTATTCTGGTTGGCGCGAGAGATTAGGCAAAGACCGCCAGAGTGCCTTGGCGAATGCGCGGCCCTTTCATTTCACCCAGACCTTGCTCATGCAGCCGCTACATCTGGGCGAAGCTGGCCACACTTACGGGTTGGAAGAGCAGTTGCAGGAAGAAGCCGTGACTTCGACGGACGGGAAAAAAGCGGTTAAGGTATTGCAAAGTTATTATGTCGTTTCTGAATTGCAGGAAAAACCGAATGGTCCGGCTTACGTCCGGCGGCGTTTCTGGTTTGGGCGCATTGGTCAGGTAAGCCTGGCGCGGCTACAGCTTTTTGACGAACGCGGCAAGCTGGTGACAGAGGTTTACTATTCGAATTATCAAAAGCTAAATGCCGAGCGACCTGAATTATGGCCGAGTGTAGTCTTAGTATCACGCCCGCACGATGGATATGCGGCGCGGTTTACCTTTGGCGGTGAAAACTTTGAAGTCAATCCTGAGTTGCCGCCGACCGCCTTTACGTTGGAGAACAAAGAGAACCTACCACTGACCGATCTCGATAAACCGCAGCAATAAAAATCCCCGAATTATGGACAGCCTGATCGTCGCCAACATCCGCCAGCGCCCTACACGCGCCATCGTCAGCATCGCTGGCGTGGCCCTGGGTGTGATTTTGATCCTGATCAATACGGGGCTCGTGCGCGGCATGCTTAATGATCGTGTGCGGCGTGAGCAGGGAGTCGGCGCTGAGATTCAATTTGGGCGCAAAGGCTCGATCCTTTCGCCTTCGACGGTGCTCTCGACCGATACCCGCTATGCCGCGCGCTTGAAACAGATTGCCGGCGTTAAGGATGTCAGTGCGGTCGGCATGTATCCGCAACGCGGCAAGACTGGGTTGGGCATAGAGGTTGTTGATGGGATTGATTACCAAAGCTATACGGCTATCAGCGGAATGCACATCGTCGAAGGGCGCCTTTTTGCAGGTGAGAACGAGGTCGTCATTGACGAATTCAAAGCCACGCACAACAACTTAAAGGTTGGCGGTGAGATTGAAGTCTTTGGGCGTCAGATGAAAGTGGCCGGGATTTACTCCCCGCAGATCGGCTCGCGCATCAAGATGCCACTGACTGTGATGCAGGGATTTCTGGGCGCTGAGAATAAGTGCACCTTCTTGATGGTCAAGGTCAACGATTCGGATAAACTGGACGAAGTGCAACAACGCATCAACGCCGAATTGCCCGGCAACGCAGTCTTGCTGACGCGCGATCTGGGTTTGAGCGCTGGGCGCGATATTCCGGGGCTAGATGGGTTTGTGCGTGCGATCCTGGCGCTTTCGCTGGTCGTGAGTTGCCTGGTGATTCTGCTGGCGATGTATACGACGATTACCGAACGCACCCGCGAAATCGGAGTCCTGAAATCGTTGGGCGCGTCCAAGAGCTACATCATCAGCGTGATCGAAAAAGAAGCGTTGCTGATCAGCCTGATTGGCGTTGTGGCTGGCTTGGTAATTGCAGTGGTTTCAGGCTGGGTGCTGGAGCGGGCCACGACCTTGCAGTTAGAGTTTCACTGGCAATGGATTTTAGCGGCGGCAGGAATTGGACTTGTGGCAGGGGCTTTGGGGGCGTTGTACCCGGCGGTGCGCGCGGCAAATCAAGACCCGGTGAAAGCGCTGTCCTATGAATGATAGAAATGGCGAACGATGGATTTGGCTGGCAGGCAGTTCGAGCGATGAATCTTGGGTTTGAGATTGGCCGTAATGATGAGTGCGATACTGAAGACTGAAAAATTGCAGATGACTTATCGCGTGGGCAAGGTTGACGTGCATGCCTTGCGCGGCGTTGATTTGGCCGTCGCGCCCGGCGATTTCGTTGCGGTCATGGGGCCGTCGGGCTGCGGGAAATCCACCTTGTTGCATATCTTAGGCGGCTTGCTGCAACCGACTGCGGGCAAGGTGATTGTGGATGGCGAAGACCTGGCGGCCATGAGCGATGCTGCGCGCACTGATCTGCGGCGGCGTAAAATCGGGTTCGTGTTTCAACGTTTCAATCTGTTTCCGACCTTGACGGCGGAAGGGAACTTGAAGCTGGCCGAGCACATTCACGGCGCTGCTCGCCAGCAAGATGACGCGCGGCGGCGCGAGGTCTTGCAGTTATTGCGGCTAGAAAATAAAATGCAGCACAAACCGCTAGAGCTTTCTGGCGGGGAACAGCAGCGGGTGGCCATAGCGCGGGCGATCATTACCAATCCAGCGATCATTTTGGCGGACGAGCCGACCGGGAACCTCGACTCCGAGAATTCCGAGATCGTGCTCGACATGTTGCGAAAGCTCAATCGCGAGTTGCGGCAGACGATTGTGATGATCACGCATAACCCCGAAGCGGCTGCGGTGGCGGCCCGGACGATTGAGATGCGCGATGGGCACATCGTCAAAGAGCGGTAACGCGACGGGAATGCCCGGCACGGCAAGCGGCATTAACAAGCGATGAAGTCAGTACTGGTCGGCCTCAAAAATGTTTTGCTCTGGTCGTATGCGCGCGGAACGTGGCAATATGACGTGCTGTGCGCGCTGATCGTGCTGACCTTGTTGTTTTGGCCCAGCGGCAAAGCGGCTCGCACTGCTACTGCTACTGCTAAAACGGCAGTCGCTGTGGCCGATGGTATGTGGCAACGCGAGATCGAATGGCAGGCGTTGCGTGATTTTTTGCAGCAGCAAAACCGGCTGGAGTTGTTAAACTCTCCGCGCGAAGCGGTCGTTTATTATTTGCAAACTGAAACCAAAACCGCGATAACGCTGTCTTCGTTTGAGCCCTTTGGCGACGCCCAAGGCCGCGTTGGTTACCGCGCGCGCTATCGGACGAATTGAAATAAATTACGCGCTTGCCCACTCTAGGCGAAAGCAAAATATGGCAAGCGGTTCCGAAGAAGGATTTTTTATGGAGTATCCCCGATGACCAAAATACATAGGCTGACAAAATTCGCAATTATCATCGTGCTCGCCCTTGTGGCGGGAGCAAATTTAAGTGTGCGTGCCAACACCGCGCCCCAATTGCTGACCGGCATCCTGGCCAAGATGGAGAAGGCTCACAAAGAGCTGAAGAGTTTGAAAGCCCAGATCATTCAAGAGAAGACCAACGTCCAAATCGGCTCGAAGGACAAGGATTCCGGCACGCTGCTTTACAAACCTGCCAGTGGCAAGAACAAAGGCAAACTGCGGCTGGATTACACCAAGCCAGCCAATAACACCGTCGCTGTCACCGGCGACACGTTTCTCTTTTATCAACCAAAGCTTAATCAAGCGATCAAAAGCACACTTGCCAAGGCCGCCAAAGGCCGCGCCAGCGGTTATGCGCCCTTGGTTGGTTTGGATGGTTCCATGAGGAATTTGCTGGAAAATTACAATGTTGAATTCGTCGCTGACGCGCATGTGGACGGCCAGTCTGCCTCGCATTTGCGCCTGATTCCGAAAGCGAATGCTTCGTTTGCCAGTATTGAACTCTGGGTGAACAACCAGACCTGGATTCCCACGATGCAGAAATTCAACGAGCGCAATGGCGATTACACCGTCGTCAAGCTGACCAATTTGCAACAGAACATCGCGCTTAACGACAGCGAATTTGAGGTGAAGTTGCCGGCTGGCACCAAGGTCGTTGATAAGTTCTAGCCCGTAATTTATATTGAATCGCGACGGTGCGGCTGATTCGGGCAATCAGCCGCACCGTTTTGTTTTCAATACCACTTTCAGCGGAGGACTGATCAATCCCGCTCGAACCAGGCCAGTGAGCCTCAACGCCAAGACGCCAAGACGCCAAGAGCGCCAAACAAACTCACGGAAAGTCACTGGCAACTTTTTCTTCACTTGGCGAACTCGGCGTCTTGGCGTTTCAATCACCGAGAATGAATAGGTCATGAGCCTTTGCCTGTCCCGCCGCCTATCTGACATAATGCGGGCCGAATTTCGGACATTGAGGTTCACCGATCCCTCGTCGAATTTTCGCCAAACACAAACGTAAATAAACACCGATGGCAAGCAGCAAACTATCCAGAGCTATACGCGAAACCAAATTCGTCGGCAAAGCATTGCTTTCGACCACGCACCCCTTGCTGGCGCACGTCATTCCGATGCGCCGCTGCAATCTGGCGTGCGGCTATTGCAACGAATACGACAAGGTCTCTGAACCGGTGGCGTTTGCGGAAATGAAGAAACGCTTGGATAAACTCGCTTCCTTCGGCACGGCGGCGATCACCATCAGCGGCGGTGAGCCGATGTTGCACCCGCAACTTTTCGACATTATCCGCCACATTCGCTCACACGGGATGATTGCCGGACTGATCAGCAATGGCTATTACATGACCCGCGAGAATATCGAGCAGCTCAATGACGCGGGTCTCGAATATCTGCAAATCAGCATTGATAACGTCGAACCCGACAAGGTCTCGCAAAAAAGCCTCAAGGTGCTCGACCGCCGCTATCTGCCGAACCTGGCCGAGTTCGCCAAGTTCCACATCAACATCAACTCCGTCATCGGCGGCGGCATCAAGAATCCCGAGGACGCCCTGACCGTGGCCAATCGCGCGGTCGAACTCGGTTTCGGTTCGACGCTCGGCATCATTCACGATGGCGATGGCCAGTTAAAACCGCTCAGCGGACGCGAGGCGGATGTCTATCAAAAGCTGCGCCGTTTCGGCAAAAAGAAATTCGGCTGGCTCAATCAGTTTCAAGACAATCTGGCCTATGGACGCGAGAACAATTGGCGCTGCCGCGCGGGCGCGCGCTATTTGTATATTTGCGAAGACGGCCTGGTGCATTACTGCTCACAACAGCGCGGCTATCCGGGCATCCCGCTAGCCGAATACACGCGCGAGCATATGGAGGTCGAGTTCTATACCGAAAAGCCCTGCGCCAAACTCTGCACCATCGCCTGTGTGCAGCAAGTGGCGGTAGTGGACAACTGGCGCGCGCCGCAACGGCCCTTCAACGGCGTTCCCGTGCTAATCGGCGGACGCAAGCAACACCAATCAGAGACTGAAGCAGACGAAGTGGTGAGCGCTGAGTCGTAGACGCCCAGCTTGAAAACCTTTTATTTCACCCAGCCTAAAGTCTGCGTCCAACCCTGCCGATAGAAACACAGTGTAGTTTGTCATTGCCTTACAGCGTTTTCAGTTCACGGGTCAGGATGGCTGTGTGACAAGACGGCCTCTGGCCCTGCGCCATCAAGCTCCAAGCACTGCATACCAAACGTGGGCCCGCTGTAAAAACCATTCATCGCAGTCCAACCTGGGGAGATGTTTCTATGCAAAGAACCAAACAGAGTCGTGACCTTGCCGTCGCGCTGGCGGCCAAGGCGGGCAGCTTTCTGGCCGTGTTGAGCTTGCTGGCGGCCACCGCTTCAGCTCAGACTGAAAGCGCCGCAGCGCCAGCAATCTGGTGCGCCTGTTGGCCGGCAACGTCCGGTTTGTCGGCGGCAAGCCGTTACCCAAAGATTATCTGGCTGAGCGCCCAACACTGGTCGCTGGGCAACATCCTTATGCCATCGTTTTGGCCTGCGCCGATTCACGGCTATCGCCCGAAATTCTGTTTGACGAATCGTTGGGGAAACTCTTTGTCGTGCGCACCGCCGGGCACGTGGTTGACCCTGTGGCCTTGGGCAGCATCGAATATGCAGCCGAACATTTACACGTCAATTTGCTCTTTGTGCTCGGCCACGAAAGCTGCGACACCGTCAAAGCCACCATCGGCGGCGGTGACGCTCCGCCCAACATCAAAGCGCTGCTGCGCCGCATTCGCCCGGCGGTTGAAAAAGCCCATGCGCAAGACCTGGCTGAAAAGGATTTGTTGAACGCCGCCATCAAAGAGAACGTGCGTTATCAAATGCAGCAAGCGCTTTTTGAAAGCGATGTCCTGAGTGAAGCGGTATTGGAGAAGAAACTGATGATGGCGGGTGGCGTATACAATCTGCTCTCTGGCAAGGTGGATTTGGTGGTGACGGACTTGGCCATCGCGCACAACGATTCACGGCATTTGGCCAGCGATGATTCAAGCGAGCATGCGCCTGCAATGACTGGGCATGGTGCCGTTGAGAAACCCAAAGCAGCAAAGGCCAAACACACCACGGCAGTTGAAAAACATAAAGCTGAAAAGGCCGGGCACGTTCCTACGGTTGAAAAACATCAAACTGAAAAGGCCGAGCACGAACCTGCCCCGGAGAAACAAAAAGCCAAAGCGGCTCCGCAGCATAAGGCTGAAGAAAAAGACGAAGGGGAAGGTCACAAAGCGGAACCCAAGCAGGCCGCTGTCACTGCTCCATCTGGCTTGACGCGCTTGGCCGAAAATGTGCGCAACGCTTTTCAAGCGAAGCAAGGCATCACGCTAAAGAAAACCATGCTGATGCGCGATGAAAAGGATAGATGCAGCACCGACGATTGCCGCAGCATCGCCGCCGGTGAAAGCCTCAGCTTGGATACGCCGCTGATCTTGAACGTGATGGGACGGCCGCAATTGAAAGTCCGTCACAAAGGGCGCTCGTTCTATATCCTCGCCGATCCCGACGCGATTGCAGTGGAGGTCAGATAAGCGCTGAACCATACGCACTACCTGCTTGCTATGAAAGCACGGCGTCACAGGGCAACGATGAGTGGAATGCGCGCCGCCAGCGGCTGCTAATTCTTTCTCTGTGACGCTGTGCCTTTGCAGCCGAGCTGAACGCTTCAGTGCTATTTTTTGCGGCGCAAATAATCGTCGCTGCCATCCACCCAATCCTGTCGAATCGGCGCGAACACATCAATGCCGGTGAAATCTTCAGTCGCCCAGGCTTGGTGCGGAAGATTGGAAGGGATTTCGACCAATTCGCCGGCGCGTAAAACCAACTCCGTGCCGCCAATGATGAAATTAAGCGAGCCCGTGATGCAGTAGCTGAATTGCTCGCTGTCGTGTTGATGCAACGGGACGACGCTGCCCGCCTTGATCGTCAAAAAAGCCATGGTGATCTTTTCGCCGGTGAAAAAGCGGCGGCTGAACAGTTCGGTAACGTGCTCTTCGGGAATCTCTGCCAACTTGTGATGTTTCATGTTCGCTCCTGAAAAAAAGTAATGGCACAACGCGTGCGCCGCATTGTGCCATTACTGATCGCCGATTGAATAGCGCGGTTACTTGCCGTTGCTGACGCTTTCGGTCGCCAAGACGTCGTAATGATAATTGATCAGCACGCGTTTGGGTTTTTGCGGCAGCGCCACTTTGAATTCCGGCGTAGTCGCGTTGCCCGTGAGGTTGGCTGCGCCGAGCCGCGTGATCTTGCCGTCAAAATCCAGATAGATTGGCACTGCCATTTTGAAGCCCGGCGAAACGTCGCTTTGCGTCACCGTCGCGGTCAGCAGCGTCTTACCTTCGGATTGTGGCGTCAGTGTGTAATCCAGTTTATAGCGCGGGATTTCGGTGCCGTAGACCCACTGCATAAAGAACCAATCCATCCGCTTATTGCCGTCCAAATCCATCTGCGGCGTCATATGCTTTTCGACCGCGACTTTGAAGCGTTCGGTCGAGGCATTTTGATTGAAGCTCTCTTTGACGAAATCCTGCATCATCGCCTTGAAGCGCGCATCGCCGGTCTGCCGGTCATACATCATCCAACGCAACATATGCAGCACGTACCCGCCCTTGGGATAAACGATCTGGCCGTAAGCGCCCGGCGTTTTGAAGGTGTTCAAGCGCAGGCCCATCCACAACGGCCCGGCATCGTTGGCGCGTTTGCCGA
This sequence comes from Acidobacteriota bacterium, assembly GCA_031418175.1. Lineage (GTDB taxonomy): Bacteria > Acidobacteriota > Blastocatellia > RBC074 > RBC074 > JACPYM01. Next base: position 9,207 of record JANOWX010000223.1, read on the forward strand.
ATTCATTCTTGGTCAGAATCTTTTCCTGGTTGCGCTTCCAGAAGGTCAGATACTTGTCCAGCTTCGGCTCGGTCGTTTGCAGGTAAAGGCTGGCGGAAAAATCGGCGAAGCCTTCCGACAGCCATTGATCGTGATACGTGGCCCAGCCGACGATGTGGCCCCACCATTGATGCGCGACCTCGTGCGGCGTGACCTCTTGAATGAACTCGCTCAGGCCGGATTGCAGGCCCATCATCCGCCAGCGCTGCGTCGAATCGAAGAACGCCATGATCGGCAGGTAAACCAGCGTCGGCCACGATTGCCCGAAAAACGGCTGCGGCTGTTGCGTAATCGCAATGCGTCCATACGGCGCGGGGCCGAACCAATTCGTGAAGATGCGCATCGAGTTCTGCGCTTCGATGATGCCCTGATCCATCATGCGCGCCGGTGACATGCCGCCGATGGATTCCATCCCTTTCAAATAATCGGGCAGGTCGCTGGTCGCATAGCCCTCAATGCTGTATTTCGTGGCATCATCCAGCATCTCCTTCTTCTTGAATTGGCCGTAGTTGAAACCGGCCACGGCCAGCGGCACGTCTGATGTCCATTGCGAGGCGGCGAATTCTTCTTCAGTCCACTCTTTGACTTTTTTGCCGACGCCGACCAGCGTGTATTTCTTCGGCACTTTGAAGGTCAGGTCAAAGGTCGCGCGGTCGTTGAAGGCATTGACGCTGGGGTACCAACTGGTGCGCGCGCCGACCGCGAAATTGCCGCCGCCCGCATCCTCGACCACCTTGCGGCCTTCGTATTCGATCTTGATTTTGTATTGCTGCCCTTTGACGAGGGCTTCGGGCAGGATGGTGTAAAAGGCGCTGTCTTCGTTTTTCTTCTCCTGCACATAGCCGATCTCGCGTTCACCCACAGTGACGCGCGTCACGCGCAAGGTCGGCAACAGCCCGAAGCTGAGCACGCGCTCACCGTCAAGCAAGGCTTTGTAGGTAAGCTCGGCGCTGGCGGTCAGCTTCTCGCCGGTGATGGCGGTCTCGATGCGGAAATGCTCGGCATCAATCGTGCGTTTGTCTTCTTCGGAACTGGCCGCGCCGCTTTTGAATTCGGCCTCGGGATGCGAGAGGTACCAGACGCCTTCCTCTTTGCCCTGCGGATCAACGTTGAGCAGCGCGACCTCTTCGGGCGAAAGCAATTGCGGCATAGCGCCGAAGGGCCGCAGCAGGAAGCGCAGGTCGCCGTGTTTGCGCCCGTTGATGTAAGCGTTGAAACAAGGCGGGCGTTTCGGGTTGTAAAGATCGGCCAGCAATTCGGCCTCGACGTTCTCGACATCTTCGCCGGTCAGCATGGATTCGAGCATGCTGCGCGGCGTTTCGGTGTTGCGATGCATGCGATTGCGGTAATCGCGCAGCGCCTCTTTGGCGCGGGCGTCCACAGCGCCGACGCGGCCTTGTTTTTTGATCTCGTCATAAGTGGCGTCGGTGAACACCAAAACGACTCGCTCGAATTGCTCGCTGACCGTGTCTTTGTCCGTCACCAATTTTAGGTAGTTGGTTTCGAGTTCAAAGTACGGCTTCATCGTGAATTCGCCCTCGCCCATAAAAACGCCAACCGCGATGCGCCCCAGCACCGGCGCCAGAAAGGCCACGCTGCCTTGCTTCAACGTGAATACGCCGACATCGCGTTTGAGCGTCAGATTGCTGACGTCATAGCTCTCCAGCAAATCGCCATCGCGCAAGGCTCGATAGTTCGGATCGGTGTTGGGGACAATCGAGCCTTTGGCCGCCACACCGATTTCCGCGCGTGTCTCGGCGACCTCAAGCTTGATCTCAAGTGTGGCCATTTGCTTGGCGACGATGGTGACTTTGGTTTCGGTGTTTCTGAAACCGCTGCGCGTGACGATGACCGTGTAATTGCCAGGCGTCAGGTTATCGCTTTTGAAATTGCCGCGATTGTCGGCATTGATATTCCGCACGTCGCCCGTGGCATCGTTCCGCAAGGCGACCTGTGCGTTGGGAATGACTGCGCCATTCGGGTCTTTGACCGTGCCGGTCAGTGCGCCGAATTGAGCTTGATTGAAATGCGCGAGCGCCGGAAAAAGTGAAAGACTGAAAACCACCAAGGCAAAGGCTGCCAGAGAAAGCTTGTGCATAAAACCTCCTGTTAAGCGAAGTGGCTAGGTTGCGGGCATTCGTCAGCCGATAAAGACGAATGAAAGAACAGGCACAGCGAGCTTATATCACAGCCGTCACAGGCCAGGTCAATCAAATTCCCAGTGATTGCTTGGGTATAAAAACAGCAAAGGCGAGAGTCGCTCATCGCTTCTCTCGCCTTTGTTTGCTTGGAGCCAACTCGTTGTTAACTGACTGTTACCAGCGGTTTTTCTTGCCACGGTTGTAAACATAGCCGCCCGCCGCGCCGATGGCCGCGCCAATCAACGCGCCCTTCTTGCCGCCCAGCAGAACACCGCCACCCGCGCCCACTGCCGCGCCGATGCCGACATCGCGCAAGACTTCTTTGGACGTATTGCGGCGATCACGCTGGTAGTAGTCATCCGAGGAACTGCGGCGATCACGCTGGTAGTAATTATCATCAACGTAATCCCGTTCACGGCGGCGGCGCGCATCACGGTCACGTTCGTAATTATCGTCGTCGCGATAATTGGCAGTGTAGTAATTGCCCTTCTTGCATTTTTTGTCACCCGCCAACGCGCTCGGAGCCGCCGTCGTTAATAGAATGCCGAAAACCAGCATCATCACGATCACGCTTTTTTGCATTGTCTTGTTCAACATCGCTTTGTCCTCCTGGTACGGCTTCCGCCGCTTCAAATCTAAGTCGTAACTATGTTTTCAATCTCAACTCATTTCGCTTTCGCCCGAACTAAAGCGAGCAACGTGCCAAGCAGATGCAGGCCGGAAAAAAAGTACTGAAATGAAGAAATCGTAGGGGTTAGGCTGTTTGGAAGAGAGGGCTGAAACAAATACGGCGAGCGTCAGCACAACGGCTTATACGATACCGTGCAGCCGGGCGTCGCATATGGCATGTGAAACAGGCTAAGCGGTGCGCACCGCGCGTGCGATTTCAGGCTGCAGCCGCCCCGTCAGCATCAGCGCCCACATCTTCCAATCCGAACGCAACGACCACAGCGGATAGCTGAACGAAGCCGGTTTGTTTTTCTCGACAAAGAAATGCCCGGCCCACGCAAAGCCGTACCCAATCAACAAACCGAGCGGAAAGAAGAGCAGGTTGCCCGTACAAAACCATGCGGCCAGGCAGACCAAGCCGAGGCTGCTGCCGCTGAAATGCAGTTGGCGATTGAGCGGGTGCGAATGCTCGCGGATGTAAAAGAGCCAGAATTCGTCGTAGCTGGTGATGCGATTCATCAATGCCTCCCTGAATTCGATTTACCAATTCGGCGGCCCGCCCACCGGATGCTGTTCAATATCCAACACCGAACCCGTCACCAACGCGCTCTCGTCACTCGCAAAATAAAGCGCCGCATACGCGATGTCGCGCGGCACCAGCAACCGTCCGAACGGCCGCGTGCTGACGGCGGCGTCCAGCCAATTTTCGCCCTTTTTCTCTTCTTCGATTTTGACGCGATGCTCGTTCGGCGTTTCGGTCCAACCGACATTCAACTGATTGACGCGGATGCGGTACTGATTCAGGTAGCTCGCCAGGTTTTTGGTCAGTGTCATCATTGCGCCCTTCGTCGCCGAATAGGCCATCAGCTTCGGCTCGCCGATGTAAGCGTTGACCGAACCGATGTTGATGATCGAACCCTGCTGACGCTCTTTCATGTACCTGACCGCCTGCTGTGTGCAGATAAACGCGCTGCGCACATTGGTGGCGAAGAGCTGATCCCACAACTCAACCGTCGTGTCTTCAATCGTCCCGCGCGTGCTGAGGCCGACGTTGTTGACCAGCACGTCCACTTGGCCGAACTGCTCGACGGCGCTGTCAATCAGCGCACGGCAGTCGCTTTCAATCGAAACATCCGCGCGCTGAAAGATCGCCGCGCCGCCCGCTTCGTTAATGCTGGCCGCCACCGCCGGGCCTTTCACCACATCGCGCCCGGAAATTACGACTTTTGCGCCTGCCTCGACAAACAGACGCGCGATGCCCTCGCCCATGCCTTGGCCGGAGCCGGTGACGATGGCGACTTTATTTGCTAAACGTGTCATATGTGGTTTTTGAATGATCAGTCCACTTGGCAGCCGCGTATAAGTCCGCGTCTCCCGGTCATTGAATGTGTCCTGTTTGATGATTGCCTGTTCCTGCCACGGCATTTTAGTGGGGTTCCCTGATCCTGACAATCATGGTGCTACCACAACGGCGGCGGGAGAGGAATTTCGACAAAGTCGCCGCTCTTGATCGTGGCGAGCGCGGCATCTATCGCGGGCAGCAATCTGGCGACGATTAGCACCTGATTCGTCGGCAACACGATGAAAGCCAGGCGCAGACCGCTCAGATTCTGCCGGTAGCGCATGTTCTTGTCCGTCCTGATGAGGACATCGAAGAGCGGCTCCGCCAGCCGCAGCAGACGGCCATTCTTGATGCCCGCCCAGCCCATTGCCTGCACCGTTTGAATGTCACGCTACGGCAGACGCTTTTTGACGATGTGGGGTGTGCATTCGTCTAGCAAAATCTTCACGCCGCTTTCCTCAGCTTCTGCAACATTGACCCGGAAAATTCCAACACAGCGACAGCTTGTTCACGGCTGAAGGTAGGGAAATTGTCGAGAAACTCGTCTAGCGCCAGCCCGGCGGCCAGATTGCCGAGCAGCGTTTCGACCGGCACGCGCGTCCCAGCAAAGACCGGCGCGCCGCTGACGATTTACGGGTCAACGGTGATGGGCAGATGGGCGGTCTCGGTTTCGTCAATTACGATCATCGTATACGGCTCCTTTCGATTTGCTGGGGCAGCATAACAGCCGCCAACGGACTACTCTGCCAGATGCCTCTGTACCCAACACCTTTGAAAGCTTAGCTAAGCCATCAGGCAAAGAATAATTAGCGCAAAGGGCTTTGCCCATTGGCCGAGATTGTGTAAGTATCGCGCCCGTGCCCCAAGCAACGAAGGTCTAATCGCCAAACAGACTTTCTCCAACCGCTCAATTGGCCTGAATCTGGTTTAACGCCCCACTTCATCAAGAAGTCTGCTGTCGGGCCAATGGCAAGTTGGAAACTTCTGTCCCCGAAAGTCAGCAGGACACCAGCAATGAAGATAGAAGATTGGGAAAGCCGTTTTGAAAAGAAGCTGCAACAGATTGCTCCGAGCGAGCGGCAAAAACCTGGAGCCATCCTCTCATTGATCCCTTCCCGTGAAGATTGGGCAGAATTCGTCGAACATATCCAGCACGAATGGCGCTACGAGGAAGGCTATCACTCTGTGCGCCGGGACCGTCCGCATTGCTTTTCTGTGTTGTATGGCGGAGTTGCGTTTTACAAATACGAAGAGAATTGCTTCTGGAAACATTTTGCGGAAGAGGTGAAAAGTATGATGTACCCCGAAAACTAGACCAGCACTTAAGGTGTAAAATCGCTGCCGCTCTTTGAGGAACCAACATGAAAAAACAGCGCAAAACCTATAGTGCGGAACTGAAGGCCAAGATCGCGGTCGAGGCCATCAAAGGAC
>JANOWX010000224.1:0-6702 GCA_031418175.1 Acidobacteriota bacterium
GTCCACCGACGAGCGCCTTTCGGACGACACCACGCCGCGCTCGGATTCGATCACCTTCGGGTCGAAGCTCAGATCGCGGATGCGGTCGGCTTCCAAATCAAAGATCAGTTCGAGCGCCGATTTGGGAAACCAGTCCTGATAGACGGTCAGGTCGCGGCTGGTGTAGGCGTTGTTCGAGCCGCCCGCCGCCTCCATCGTCTGGTCGAATTGTTTCGGGCCGTATTTCTTGGCGCCGTTGAACATCATGTGCTCGAAGAAATGCGAAAGCCCCGTCGTGCCGGGGCGTTCGTTGCGCGAGCCGATGCGATAGAAGATGTAGAGCGCGACGTTCGGAATCGAGCGGTCTTCTTCGACGATGATCTTCAGCCCGTTTTTGAGCGTGTGGGTTTTGATCTGGAATTGCTGGGCAAAGATGTTGCCGGCGAACAATGCGAGCAAGGCAAGCAGCAGGCTTGCGCGTTTACCTGGCCTCATAAGTTTCTCCCTTTTGAATCAGGATTATGCGGAACTGAATTTGAATCCGGATGCTATCTGAACAGCGGCTTACGCGGCAAGCGCGGGCGGAGTTTCAGTGAATTTGGCCGCAATTGTAATCCGGTTGTAAAAAGGCGGCGTAGCGAGCGGCCCGCACGGCTTGGTGAATAAAGAAAGATGGAAAAGGCTTCCGTGTGTTCCGCTATTTCCGTCTGTTCCGTAATCTCTCCTTTGCTGTTCGGGCTAAATCGAAACAAGCAAGATTGGCACACTCAACCTACCTGAGCGCGTCAGGTGCAGGCGTTTAGAGTTCATCCGGGCGCGCCGTAGGCGCGCGGGCTGCGCCTACGGCGCGCCCGGACAAGCTAAAGCTTGAACTCTAAACGCCTGGTCGCCAGTGCTGCATTTTCTACCAGTGTTCCAAACTTGGTTGTTCTGATTTAGAAAAAAGCTCTCAACGCCAGTCCGCTGTATTTTCCGGGCCGCCGCGGCGCACTCATACCGTGGGAGTGACTGTTTACCGGAATTGCGAACGCCTGAAGCTAACTGCAATTGGAGTAAGCACCAGGCGCAGGCAGTCGCCGGTACAGTGGCGGGAGGGATCGCGGCTGGGCGAGTCATAGCAAGCGGCTCGCTGTCTGCAGGTACGCCAGCCGCTATCCTTCCCGTCAGCGCAAACAGACCACGGCCAGACGATTGCCAACCGGGTTAGTCGCGGTTGCCTGAATCGGGCGAGTTATGCCAAACTGCCGTTGCTTTCAAGCATAAACACAGGACAGCGCAGAACAAACAATTCCCCCCAGCCATAACAAATGAAAACCCCTCTCTGAAAGCGCTTTGTCTGAAGTAACCGGCTTGCAAGCTATTGGCTCTGCTGGCATTGAAAATTGGTAGTACAAGCAAGCTGGCGCAGGCTTTGGCCAGCGCTGTTTGCTTGCAGTAGTTCAGCTTGTTGTTCTCTTTCTCCCAACGCAGTACAACTCAGGACGATGAATGGCCGACGCGTGCGGCTTGCTCACGGCAACCAAGGCGGCCGGTCTGACAAAAGAAACAAGGCGGATGAAAAACGCAATCACGAAACTGGCAATCACGGGCGGCTTTGCACTATGGGCTGTCTTTCTGACATTGGGAGGCCGCGTGGTCGAGGCCAATGTGACTGGGCCGCCCTCGTCGCGCACCGGCGCGCCCGCATTGGGCGTGATTGCCGCCGAACCGACGTGCACGGCCTGCCACGGCCCGTTCCTGGTCAATAGCGGGCCGGGCGTGCTGACGCTCAGCGGCCTGCCACCGGTTTATATGCCGGGCCAGGAATATGCCGTGACCGTGACGATCATCCAATCGGGCCGGGGCCGTTTTGGTTTCGAGGCGATGGCGCTCGAAGACCTGGGCCGCCGCGCCGGCGATTTGAGCGTGACCGACGCGGCGCGCACCCGTTTGGTCGAAGGCCAGGGCGCTTATGGCGGACGGCAATACATTCAACACTTGCAACCCGGGGTCGCGCCCAATCCGCCGGGCCAGAGCAGTTGGAATTTCACCTGGCGCGCGCCCGCTCAGAATCTGGGCCGCGTGACGTTTTATGTCGCGGTCAATGCGGCTGATGGCACGGGCGGCACGGGCAACGATTACATTTACAACACCAGCCAGAGCCTGCAACCGGCGGGCAGCCCGGTGACGGCTTCGGCAGCGAGTCTGGCATTAACTGGCTCATTGACGGTGGAATCCATCGCCGCGCTGTTCGGCGCGAATCTGGCGAACGATGTAGCAGCGGCCACCACAACACCGCTGCCGGTCGAATTGGCGGGGGCCAAAATCCGCGTGCGCGATCAAGCGGGCGTCGAACGCGATGCGCCGCTCTTTTTCGCCGCGCCCTCGCAGATCAACTATATGATCCCGCGCGGCACTGGCAATGGCGTCGCCCGCATCACGGCGCTACGCAACGGCGAAATCATCGGCGCCGCGACGCAATTGATCGAGGCCGTGGCGCCCGCGCTCTTCACCGCCAATGCCACGGGGCAAGGCGTGCCGGCGGCGGTCTTGTTGCGCCGCAATGCCGCCGGGCAAGACAGCATAGAACCGGTGGCCGTCTTCAATGCGGCCCTGGGCCGTTATGAAACCGTGCCGATTGAGTTGGGGCCAGTCAGCGATCAGCTCTTTCTGATTGCCTTTGGCGGCGGCTTTCGCAATCGCGTGGCTGGCAACAACATCTCCTGCCTGATCGGCGAGGTGAATTCCGAAGTGATTTTTCTGGGCGCGCAAGGTTCGCTCGAAGGCGTTGATCAAGTGAATGTGCGCATTCCACGCACGCTGGCGGGCCGGGGCGAAGTACCGGTGCTGTTGAACGTCAATGGTAAGCGCGCCAACATTGTAACGATCAATGTCCGCTAGCTCATTTTGTGTGCAGCAAAACTGCTTGCACCGCGTTCTTTCTGCGGCCCGGAGCAGCTCCCCCAAGCACTGCCCGGCAGATGTATTTCAATCACAGCAAAACCAGTAGTAAGACAACTCACGGCTGGCTTAATAAAAAGCCGGTCACCCTGGCAACTTTCAACAGGAAGGATCAAACCCCTTATGCAGCGACCCACAAAAACGCTCTCACTCTGTCTAAAACTCACGCTCTCGGCCCTCTTTGGGTTCGGGGCCATCACCTATTGTTTCTTCGGACCGTCCGCCGCCGCCTTCTCCACCGGCCCGCCAGCCTCGCGCACGCTGGCGCCGGCCTTGGGCACGTTTCCCGTTGAAACAGCCTGCAACGCCTGTCACCAGACCTTTCCCTTGAACAGCGGGCCGGGCGTGCTGGCGGTCACGGGGCTACCCGCGACTTACATGCCCAATCAGGATATCACGGTCACGGTCACGGTCACGCAAGCTGACCGCGGTCGCTACGGCTTTCAGGCGCAAGTGCTGGACGATCAGGGCCGCAAGGCGGGCGATCTGGTATTGATTGAGACTGACCGCACTTCGCTGGTGGACGGCGCGGGCAACTTCATCGGCCGCCAGTACGTGCGGCATACGCTGGCGGGCGTCGCGCCGAGTGGCACGAACCAAGGAAGTTGGCGCTTTACCTGGAAAGCGCCAGCGCAAAGCGTGGGCCGCGTAACTTTCTACGTGGCTGGCAATGCGGCCAGTAACGGGAACGGCAATCAGAACGATTACATCTACACCACCAGCCAGAGCCTGCAACCGGCGGGCACCGGCGCCATCGTCCTCGGTTCGGCGGCTAGCTTTGTGCCAACCGGCAACGCGGCCAGCGAATCCATCCTCGTGCTCTTCGGCACGGGGCTGGCCGATAGCAGCGCGCAGGCCACCAGCTTGCCCTTGCCGACGACGCTGGGCGGGGCGACGGTCAAGGTGCGCGACGCGGGCGGCACCGAACGTAATGCCCCGCTCTTTTTCGCTTCACCGGGGCAGGTCAACTTTCTGATTCCGCAGGGCACGGGCGCGGGCGTCGCCACTGTCACGGCAATGCGCGGGGCCAACACCGCCGGCACTGTCACGATCCTGGTCGAAGCCGTCGCGCCCACGCTGTTCACGGCGAATCAGAATGGGCAGGGCGTCCCGGCCGCCGTGGCCGTGCGGGTGCGCGGCGGCGTGCAAACCATTGAGCAAATTTTTCAAGGGGCGGCGGGCAGCGCGCAGGCTGTGCCGATTGATCTCGGCCCCGAAGGCGATCAGGTCGTGCTGGTGCTCTTCGGCAGTGGCTTCCGGGGCCGCACCGGGACAAACACCCGCGCCTTGATCGGTACCGCCACTGCCGAGGTACAATTCGCCGGGGCGCAGGGCGATCTGGCTGGGCTGGATCAAGCCAACATCCTCATTCCGCGCAGCCTGGCTGGCAGCGGCAACGTGACTGTCGGCTTAACTATTGATAACCGGCGCGCCAACTTGGTGACGATCAACATCAAGTAGCGCGTGGCTTAGGCAAAAGAGCATGGAGTTCAGGCTTCAGCCTGTTTTGGAAAATTCAACCACAGGCTGAAGCCTGAACCCATGCTCTTACCCTTTGTTTTACACATTAAATCAGACCGCCGCCCGTGTGCTTCGACTCCAACACCGGCAACTCTTTGACTTTTCAATTTTTGACATAGGAGGTGAGCGCGCGCCAGCGCCCGGAGTGGGCATTCCAAAGCACTGCGCGCCAAATTCTTTTTATGAAAACGTACTTGCTCAAACTTTCAATCATTGGTGGTTTCCTGGCTCTCGCGCTCTGCTTTGGCCTGTCGGGCAGAAAGGTGGGTGCCGAATCTGGGGGCGCTCCACTTTCACGTACAGGCGCGCCCAATGAACAGACCTGTGCGCTTGGTGGCTGCCACACTGGCTCAGCAGTCAACAGTGGTTCTGGTGTGCTTAACCTGACCGGGCTGCCAGCCAATGGCTATTCACCCAATCAGGAATACGACCTCATTGTGTCAATGAGCCAAGCCTCGCGGAGCCTTTTCGGCTACCAGTTGACAGTAATTGACGATCAAGGACGCCGCGCAGGCGATTTGACCAGTTTGGAAACCGGACGCTCATCGGTTAGATCGGCGACAGTGGGCGGGAACTTGCGTCAATACATAGGCCACTCTATTGGCGGCATCAGTCCTACTGGTCCAAACCAGAATAGCTGGCGCATTCGCTGGAAAGCGCCAGCGCAAGCTGTAGGTCGCATCACTTTTTACGTGGCGGGTAATGCGGCCAATGGTGACGGTAATTTGACCGGTGACTTTATCTACACACGCAATTTTAGTCTGCAACCCGGCCCGCAAGCCGTCGCCACCGTCTCCGCTGCCAGCTTTGCCCAAGGCGCACTGGCCACCGAGACGATTGCTGCGCTTTTCGCGGCGGGCGGTTTGACGGGTGGAGTCACCGCCAGTGCGGCGACCGTGCCGTTGCCGACCGAATTGGCGGGCGTGACGGTCAGGATCAGAGACGCGGCGGGTACCGAACGCAATGCCCCGCTCTTTTTTGTCGCCGATGCGCAGATCAACTTCATGGTTCCACTAGGCACGGGCAATGGAGCTTCGACCATCACCGTAGTGCGCAACAGCAACCCCGTCGGCGCAGGCCCGCTCAATATCGAAACTGTTTCGCCGGGGCTGTTCACCGCCAATGCCAATGGTCAGGGGATTCCGGCGGCAGTGCTCTTCCGCCTTAAAGCGAACGGCCAGCAGAGCACCGAAGTGATGCCAGCCCAAATTGATCTGGGACCGGAGGGAGAACAGGTCTTCCTGATTGGCTTTGGCACCGGGTTTCGCAATCGCAGTTCGCTGTCCAACGTGGCTTGCACCATCGGCGGGGCGAATGCCGAAGTCAGCTTCGCGGGGGCGCAAGGCGATTTGGCCGGGCTGGATCAAACCAACATCCTCATTCCACGCAGCCTGATCGGACGCGGTTTGGTGAATGTGGTCTTCACCGTAGACTTCAAAGCGACCAACACGGTGCAATTGAACATCAAGTAACGGCAAGCGCCGACGTTGTCTGACAAGCTGCCAGCTTGTCGGAGTCTCGGCTAGCGAACAATCGCTTTCAACGCCAAGCGTCCGACAAGCTGGCAGCTTGTCGGACAACGTGGCGCTCCCAGGCAATCCCGCTATGCGTCTCTTCAAGCTTTCGCTGATCTCGCTTTTCATCGCCCTTGCCGCAACCTTCGGGCTGAATGGTCAACGCGCGCGCGCCAGTTCCAGTGGCCCGCCCGCTTCGCACACCGGCGCGCCCAATGAACCGACCTGCGCGACGACGAACTGTCACGGCCCTAACATCAATGATGGGCCGGGCATGTTGACGCTATCGGGCTTGCCGGAACTGGGCTACGCGCTCAACGAACAATACGACGTGACGGTCACGCTGGCCCAAGCGAATCGGGCGCGCTTCGGCTTTCAAATGACGGTGCTCGATGCCAATGGCCGCGCGGCGGGCGAATGGGACAACTTGGAACCGAACCGCATCGAACTCCTCAATAACCGCGTGGGCGCCAATACGCGCCGTTACGCCGGCCATACGCAAGCAGGCACCGCGCCCAACGGGCCGAACCAGGGCAGTTGGGTGTTGCGTTGGAAAGCCCCCGCCACCAACATTGGCCGCGTCACGTTTTATGTCGTCGGCAATGCGGCCAACGGCAACGGCGCGACCAGCGGCGATTTCATTTACACGATCAACCGCAGCATTTCGGTCTTTGTCGCCGCGCCGCAAGCCGTGGCCACCGTGTCTGCCGCCAGCTTTGCCCAAGGCGCGCTGGCCGGTGAAACCATC
>JANOWX010000225.1:0-2082 GCA_031418175.1 Acidobacteriota bacterium
CCTGCGCCGCCGCTGCCAAACTATCCTGCCGCCACACAGCCGGCACCCCAATACATCACCTATCAGCAACCAGGCTATGCGTCCCAGCCAGTTCAGGTGATTGTTGTCCAAAACATGAACAAATCGAAGCTTGCCGCAGGCTTGCTGGCCTTGCTCCTCGGCACACTTGGTATTCACCGATTCTATCTGGGCTACAACAGGATTGGGCTGGTTCAACTCCTGCTCTGTCTGGGAGGCTGGATTACCTGTGGGGCAACGACCATCGTCGCTGGCATATGGGCCTTCATTGACATGATCCTGATCTTCACCGGGGGAATTTCGAAAGATGCGCAAGGCCAGCCGCTGATCTAGATGAACTAAACCTCTTTGCAACCGGTGTGTGGGTATGGGTGGGCGTGGGATGGCTGCATTGATTCCAGGCCGAACAATATGCTCAACCGCACTGCAACAAGAAATCAAAAAGAGCGTTCACGAACCCGGCTGACGCTTTTACTGTTGATTGGAACTGCTATGTTCTCGGCTTGCGAGACGTGCCCGCCACCCAATCGAAAAATGATTGGCGCCGAGGCACGGACGCAAGCCGCCAAAACGGCAAGCCTCGCTACCACCGACGACTTGGTCGTCTATCTCGATACGAGCAGCCCGATGAAAGGTTACGTGCTGCCCGACGGGCAGTCGGTTTATAGCCGCACGTTGCGCACGTTGCGCGAATTCGTCACCACGCTGGAAACGCCGGTCAAAGTTCATATACGCACGGTTGATGCGCGCGTCGGCGAACCGCAGCCCGACACCAGGCTTGATGCCGCCTCGACAAATCAAGGCTTCTACACCGGCGCCGAGACGAATCTGGCATTGGCCATCGGCCTCTTTGCGCGCGGTTTGCGACCGCCGTCAGGTTTGCGACCGCCGTCAGTTCAGCCATCTCCCACGAATCGGTCAGAGACCGCTGGGACGCCTGCCGCGCAGCCTGAAGTGCCGCCGCGCTTTCACGTGTTGGTGACAGACGGTGTGCAGTACACGCGCCAAACCAGCAATGACCAATCCTGCGCGTCTGGCGCGGACGCCTTTTGTGTCAGGAAGAAGATTCTTGAACTGCTGGCGCAGGGTTGGGGCGGGTCAGTCATCGGTTTGCGCAGCCAGTTTTGCTGTGCCTTCTTTTCGGAGTCGGCGCAGAAAGCCGTGCCCTACGACACGCGCAACCGGGCGGCCAAAGATTTCCGGCCTTTCTATCTTTACGTCTTTTCGCCCGACCACGTCGCCTTGAGCCGCTTTGTCGCCCAGTTGAAAGAGAGCTTGCGCAAAGCCGCTGGCGCGCAGGAACTGAGCTTGCGCGAGTTGCCGATTACACCGGCCTATGCGGAAGGCACGCCCGGATTTGAGAACGGTTCCTTCAGCACGGAAGACAAAACGAAGCTCACTTTTACGAAATTGAATGGCGCTGAGCGTGAACCGCTTTACCTCTCGTTACGGCTGCGCACCGACAGCAAAGCCGTCAAAGCTTCGTTCAGCCTGACGCTCAAGCCGCCCTGGTCGCAACACGCGCTCAATTGCGGCAGTCCGCGGGAATTGGCTGGGCTGCTGCAATGGGAATTGCTCCCCGTTTACCCAGCCAATGACAAAAAACAAACTGGCCGTCATCCGGAGATCAAGCTCGATGCCAAAGGCCCGCAGATGAACGAACAGGGTGAAGTCGTGCTGTCGGCCAGCGCCGAATGGCCGCTGGCTGCGGGTGAGCCGTGCTGGCGGGCCTATCGGCTGGTGGGACGTTTGAACCCGGACGCCGAACCGCCGTGGGTGCGGGAATGGTCAACTGACCGGGATGTGACGAGCGAGGCCGGGAATCGCACGCTCGGCCTGACGAGCGCTTTGCTGGGGTTGTGGCGCAATCCGGTGTTGAAAGACCAAGTCGTGGTCGAAGCCTACTTGCGTGTCGGCCCACAGAACTAATTCGATCTGGTAGTGGCTAAGTCAGGTGGGAGGTGTCAGTAGCCCGCGCGTGAGCAAGGGCTTTTATTGGCGGAAGACAGCCCTTGCTCACGCGCGGGCTACTGACACGCCGTCCCACACCCGACTTAGCCACTA
>JANOWX010000226.1:0-6266 GCA_031418175.1 Acidobacteriota bacterium
ATTTCCGCCGCCCCCTGTGTGGGCGTCCTGCGAACGAGGAAATGGCGACCGTCAGGTAAAAATACAGGGAAGCGGTGAAGCCCTGGCTGGTCTGATCGCAGCGTCAGCGCGGGTTCGCCGCCCGTCGCCGGGACGCGATAAATCCCTGCGATGCCAGAGAAGAGAATGACACTGTCGTGATTCCACGTGCCGTCGAATGTCGAGCTGACGCCTGACGGCAACTTACACAGCGTTTGTGGCGCGCCACCCGCAAGATCGAGCTTCTTGAGTTCGCCCCCTACGGCGAAGCCAAGCGAGCGGCTGTCCGGCGACCAGAAAGGAGAGCCGAAAAAGTTCTCCGTGCCGGGCAACGGTTGCGCCGTGAGCGAACCCAGCGGGCGCAGCCAGAGACTGTTCCTGCCTTCCGTGCGCGCAACGAAAACCAGGTGACGGCCATCGGGTGAAAGCTCCGGCGCCGCGATGGACGTGGCCTTCTCCGGCGCGGCGATGGTAAAGCGCGCGGCCACCGGCACAGCGGGCGGCGACTGGCGCAGATACTTCACAACGAAGGGCAACGCCAGCAGCAGTCCCAGCACCGCCACCGCTGTCGTAATCATCCACAGCCGCGCCTTGCCGAACCACCGCGCCGTGCTCACCGATGCGCTCTGAGTCACTGCCGTCGCCGTGTCCAGTCGCGCGCCCGAAGGCCCCTCTGCCAAAGAAGACAGCGTGCCGAGCGCAAAGCCCAGATCGCTCGCCGAGTGAAAGCGCATCTCCGGTTTCTTTTCCAAACAGCGCCGCACGATCTTGTCGAGCGCTGGGCTGATCTTCGCATTCGTCTCGCTCAAGTCCGGCGGGTCTTCCTTCAAAATCGCGCTCATCACGTCGGCCATTGATTGGCCGCTGAAAGCGCGCTCACCCGAAAGCATCTCGTACAGAATCATCCCGAAGCTGAAAATATCTGCGCGGTGATCCACGTCTTGCCCGCGCACCTGTTCCGGCGACATATAGCCGACAGTCCCCATGACCGTGCCCGGATCGGTAATCTTCTTTTGCGTTTCGACTTCCGAACCGGCTGGCTCATTCCGCTGCGGTTTCAACTTCGCCAAGCCGAAATCGAGAATCTTGATGCGCCCGTCGGTGGTGACGAACAGGTTTTCAGGTTTGAGGTCACGATGCACGATGCCTTTCTCGTGCGCGGCAGCCAGTCCGGCGGCGATTTGCTGGGCGTACTCGATAGCCTTGCGTGGAGGCAGCGCGCCAGTGTTGAGTTGTGCGCGCAGTTCTTCGCCGTCGAGCAATTCGGCCACGATGAAGGGCGCGCCCTCGTGATTGCCGATGTCGTAAACGGTCAGGATGTTCGGATGATTCAGCGCCGAAGTCGCGCGCGCTTCCTGCTCGAAGCGTTTCAAGCGGTCGGCATCTTTGGCGAAATCGGCGGGCAGGACTTTGATCGCCACTTCGCGGTGGAGCCTTGTGTCGCGCGCGCGATAAACTTCGCCCATGCCGCCCGCGCCCAGTGGAGCGAGAATTTCGTACACGCCAAGCTGTGTGCCGGTAGTCAGTGTCATTTCACATTCCCCAAACTTTGATCGTTGCGCCACGCAGCTTGCGAGTGCGGCAGAAGATTTTCTTCGACCACGCCTTGCGCTTCGTGCGATCAAACACGACGAAATGCAATTCGTCCGCCTTGCATCGTTCGCCGTATTCCAGCGTCTGCGCGAGTCCTTCAGTGATCGTCTTTTCCAACGCTTTGCGCAGAATTTTCAACTCCAGCACGATGCGTTGCACACCGCCAGGATACGGCCAGATGACCAGCAAATCCGTGCGCCCACGTCCTAAGCCATATTCGCGCTCAATGCGCCCGCCGCCGTTCACGACCCGATGCAAAAACGACTGCATCAGCAATTGCGGCCCCGCTTCTTTGTAGTCGAAGCGTTCGACCCAATGTTCGGAATTTTCGCGGAAGAATTGCTGAAAAGCGGTTAGCAGCTTGTCCATATCCATCCGTCCATCGGGCAGCACATACCATTTCGTTTCCTGATTGATGCTGTCCTGCAAGGAAGAAGCCAGCACACGGGGAATGACTTCGCGGTAAATGGGATTGGCGATCTGCATCTGGCCACCGTTCACTTTGCTTACCAGTCCAAGATCAAGGACAAAGCGGCGATCATCTTCCGGCGCTTCAAACAAAGCGTCTCCGGCCAAGATTGGTTCAATCACGCGCCGCACGCGTTCCTCGCGCAAACGATCCGCCAGCGAATGCAGATGGGTTTCGTGCCGCAGAATCAGGAGTTCTTTGGCCCGCTCAATTTCGGTGACGGTGAGCGGCTGCGCCAGATCGGTTTGCAACTCTTCCACCGAAACTTTTGCCAGCGCATTGACCATGTATGGCTGCCCCTGCGTTAACTCATACGCCAGTGCGACAGCTTCGTCCGTGAAGACCTGTCCGGTTTCCGTCGTGTGCTGACGACACAGAGTGGCGACTTCGTCTGCGGTAAAATTCCCGATAGTCAGCGAACGGGTCAGGATATTGAACGGGCTGGCAGTATTGAGCCGCTCACTGCCGCCGGATTTCACTTTGTAATCGCGCACATCGCGCATCCCGATCAGCCCCAGCGACGCGGGAAAGCCCTGGTCGCGCAGCGGGTAGCCCGCGCGCAATTGCCGCAGCGCCGAAACCAGCACATCATTTTCCAACGCATCAATTTCATCCAAAAACACGACCAACGGACGGGGCGACGCCAGCGCCCAGGCCTGCAACGCATGCAGGATGCGCCCGCCCGGACTGACCTCGGGCCACGCGGGCGGTTGCAGTTCAGTGGGCAGCAGGTTCGTATACGCACGCCAACCCGCCAGCATGGCCAGTTCCGCCGCACCGACATCGTCGGGGAAGGCTCGCCCCGGTTCCGCCGTGATGACGACCGCGTTATACCGCCCTTCAGCCTGTAATTCCCGCGCCAGTTGCATGATCATCGTCGTCTTGCCCACCTGACGCGGCGCATGAATGACGAAATACTCCTGCTGATCAATCAGTCGCCGCAATTCCGGCAAGCGGTTGGCTGCCGGCAGCATGTAATGCTTTTCCGGGCGACATGGTCCGGCCATATTGAAATGCTTCATTGTTGTCCCTGCTGTCTTCATTTCACTTCTGCAAATCCGCCGTCCAGTTCAGCACGACATTGATCGGTGGTGTCGGCGCTTTCTCCGTCACAACAGTCGTCAGGGAGCGCTGACCGTCTTTGCTCGGCGCGTACTGCGTGCTTCCTGCTCGAAGCGCTTCAAGCGGTCGGCGTCTTGAACAAAATCGGCGGGCAGGACTTTGATGGCTACTTCACGGTCGAGCCGTGTGTCGCGTGCGCAGTAAACTTCGCCCATCCCGCCCGCGCCTAGCGGAGCGAGGATTTCGTAATGATTGAAACGCGTGCCTGCGGTAATCGCCATCGTGTGGAGCCTCCAAGTTTGTCGGGTAATGCTGAAAGGAAAAGCGCGCGCAGTGTAACATCCATGCCGGTGCGCGGCTATACGGAGCAGACGGGCTGGGCATTGAGCACATAACGGCGCTATTATCGGCGCCGACATTGCGTCAATAATCTGAACTCAACAAAAAGAGGATTCACTATGAACAAATCTCGCTGGTGGTTGGTTGTCGTGTTGCTGGCGTTGCCGGTGACGCTTTCTGCGCAAAGCGCGCTCCATTATCAAACGCATTTTCCGCCGGAGGAATTTCAAGCCCGCTGGCAACAAATCTTTCAACGGATGGGAGACAGTTCCATCGTCGTCGTGCAAGGCGCGCCGTTGACGAGTGGCTTCACCTTCCCGCGCCAGTCGAACGAGTTTTATTACTTGTGCGGCGTCGAGACCCCGCATTCGTACCTGCTGCTCGACGGGCGCACGCGCAAGGTGACGCTGATCTTGCCGCCCCGCAATGAGCGTTTGGAACGGTCGGAAGGGCGCGTGCTTTCAGCGGCGGATGCTGACCTCGCCAAACAGTTGACTGGCGCGGATGCCGTGTTGAGCACCGAAGCGATGACCAACGAATGGATGAGCAAGCTGCTGGGGCAACCAGCGCCCGTGGTTTACACGCTCTTCACGCCCGCCGAGGGCACGGCCCAAAGCCGGCATGAACTGCAAGTGGCGAATGCCGGCATCGCCGCCGATTACTGGGATGGCCGCATTTCGCGCGAAGCGAATTTCGTCAATCTGCTGCGCACGCGCTTCCCGCGCGCCGAAGTCAAAGACCTGACGCCGGTGCTGGATGAATTGCGCAGCGTCAAAAGCCCGCGCGAAATCGCGCTGATTCGCCGCGCGTCGCAACTGGCCGGGATGGGCATTCTCGAAGCGATCAAGAGCACCAAACCGGGCATCTATGAATATCACCTCGATGGCGTCGCGCGTTATGTTTACCTGATCAACGGCTCGCGGCTCGAAGGCTATCGCTCGATCACGGCTTCCGGCACGGCCAACATCTGGAACGGGCATTACTACCGCAACAACAGCCAGTTGAAAGACGGCGATTTGTTGCTGATGGATTTCGCGCCCGATTACGGCTATTACACCAGCGACGTCACGCGCATGTGGCCGGTCAACGGCAAGTATTCGCCCATGCAGCGCGAGTTGCTGCAATTCGTGCTGGATTATCGCAACACCGTAATGAAACGCATCCGCCCCGGCCTGAAAGTAAAAGCGATGTTGGATGACGCGAAGGTGGCGATGGAAGAGGTCTTCAAACGCACTAAGTTTTCCAAACCAATCTATGAACAGGCGGCGCGGAAAATGGTCGAAACCGGCGGCGGCATCTTCTCGCACCCGGTCGGCTTGGCCGTGCACGACGATGGCCCCTACAACCGCGACGTGCTCAAACCCGGCCACGTCTTTTCGATTGATCCGCAATTGTGGGTGCCCGAAGAGAATCTCTACATCCGTTACGAAGACGTCATCGTCATCACCGATAGCGGCTATGAGAACTTCACCGACTTCCTTCCGGCTGAGTTGGATGAAATCGAAAAGCTCGTCGGGCGCGGCGGGATGCTGGAGAAATTCCCGCCCGTTTCTGAAAAGGAATTGCTGCAACGAAAAGGCAAATAAGCCGCACCGATTTCAAATGCACAAAACGCCAAGACGCCAAGTTTGCCAAGCGGCGAGGGGCTTTGCGATCCCTTCACACCTTGGCGAACTCGGCGTCTTGGCGTTTGAATCAACAAAACGATCTGACACAAACTCAGCGTAACTTCACTTCGAATGGCACATTCGGCGGATGCTGATTGTTCCGGCCCGTTTCGACCGTGCGCGGCATGGCCTTGCCGTTGATTTCGAGCATGAAGCGCAAGGCCGTGACCCTGTCATCCACCTTGAAATCGAAGCCATCAATATCGTCATCGGTGCGCGCGTCGAAATTGATGCGCCGGTCGCCCGCTTTCTCAAATTTGTCCTGCGTCCTTTCGGCCACCACGGGCGGCGCACCGCCACGACGATAGACGCGCCCGCGCGGGCCTACGGCAATGCGCGGCGCATGGCCGGGACGAATGACTTTGCGTTCAGTTTCGACATCAATGCGTTTCAAAGATTTCAACTCGCCGCCCTCCGCCGTCACGTGGCCGGTGAAATGACGCATGGCCCCGGTCGTCGTCCAGCGCAGCTTCCAGGTGTCGCCTTCGCGCCAGACGAAATAACCCATGTCTTTGCCTTCTTTGAATTCCGGTTTGCCGTCGAACAACTCGGTTTGCGCCGAGGCAGCGGGCGCAAACAAAACAAAGCACACACTGAGAAACAGCCAGGCGCTGATTGATTTGATTTTCAGCATAGTCACTCCTTTTTGATAAACGAACACTCCAGCAAACATGCGCGCCATTCGCGCGCGTCATCAGACGAACCCGGCGCTGAAAAAGCCGAAGGGAATTTCTTCCTGTAAATAATTGAAGCTTGTGCGTAATTCCTGGGAGCGCAGTCCTTCCAGGCTGCGAGCGTCAAGTCAAACAGCTTGATTCCGGTGGGTTTTACCCTTCACGCCCGCAGCCTGGAAGGCATTCGTTTCTACACAAGTTTTCCTCGCTCCAGCGGAGCGCAATGTTTATAGGGGTTTGCGCGTCTGGCTTGCTAGCTCCGGTAGGAGCGGCATCTGACGCGGACAGATGCCGCTCCTACCGGCAGGAATTCCCGGTCAGTCAGCACCACAGTGAATTTCCTTCGTGCGCTGCGGTTCAAAATTTGAGTGGCGCAGACACGTAGTTCAGTGGCGTAGGACGCCCTGAGTTTGTTGGATTGATGCCGCGACACCTTGGGTATCG